>PBNY01000009.1 GCA_002723385.1 Oceanospirillaceae bacterium
CTGGTTGGGATTATGGAGATTCCTTCACGGCCCGACGCTCAACACAGAGGCTGATGAGTCCCCCTGGATTCCAATCCAGACGGGCCTGAATACTGGAAAACCCCCTTCGCAGATCATCACTTCGAGCTTTCCGGCAACGGCAAGGCCGAGCGATCCACGACCTTGCGCATCACAAAGCTGGAGTGCACGCCGCTGACGCCTTCGATACGGGTCAGGGTGCCCAGCAGGAACTGCTGATAGGCTTCCATATCTTTCACGATCACTTTCAGTACGTAGTCGGATGCCTGCCCGGTGATCAGGTAACACTCCAGAATTTCAGGGCATCGGCGCACCGTGGCTTCAAATGCATCGAAGCGTTCCGGTGTATGGCGATCCATACTGATCTGAATCAGCGCCAGCAGATCCAGACCCAGTTTTTTGGCGTTCAGATGTACCCGGTAACCTTCGATCAAGCCACTGTCCTGCAATGCCTTGACCCGGCGGGAACAGGGGGAAGGCGACAGCCCGACCGTGTCTGCCAACTCCTGATTCGACATATCGCCATTCACTTGCAGCAGTTCCAGCAGGTGACGGTCAATACGATCCAGCTTGATCTGATCAGCCATGGTCTATCTCCGATTCATTCGTTGTGCTGGCGTTGCTATGGCTCAGCTCTGTGATTACGATCAGCTTGATTGTTGGTATAAAACTACGCCGATAGAACCTTAAGAACAACATTCTGGCACAATCTTAAAAATAATCAGCAGAAATAACCAAAAAAAATCTCAATCCGTGCAATTTTGCAAACCTCTGCCACCGCCCCCGCTTTATTCTGAGCACAACTTGAAAACAACGCAGAGTCGCCGCCATGAGACAGTATTCCTACCAGCAACCGGGCTTTAACCCGTCACGATACAAACGCTTCGCAACCGTCGATTTGCCAGACCGTACCTGGCCAGACCAGCAGATTCACCGTGCACCGCAATGGTGCTCTGTGGATTTGCGTGATGGCAACCAGGCTTTGATCGATCCAATGAGCGTTGATCAGAAACAGCAGATGTGGCATTTGCTGGTGCGTATGGGGTTCAAGCAAATTGAGGTCGGTTTCCCATCGGCATCCAAGCCGGACTACGATTTTGTGCGCTGGTTAATCGATGACAACCAGATACCGGACGACGTCACCATCCAGGTGCTGGTTCAGGCTCGTGACGAGTTAATCGAACGCACGTTCGAGTCATTGGTTGGTGTCAAGCGCGCCATCGTGCATGTCTACAACTCGACTTCACCAGTACAGCGTGATCGCGTGTTTGGCATGAATCGTCAGGGCATTATGGATATCGCTCGCCACGGCGCCGCCAAGGTTCAGGAAGTCTCCGAGCGTTATCCGGATACCGAATGGGTGTTCCAGTATTCGCCTGAAAGTTTCTCCAATACAGAGATCGACTACGCCGTCGAGGTTTGTGACGCCGTTACTGAAATCTGGCGACCAACGCCGAACAAGCCCGTGATTATCAACCTTCCGGCGACGGTTGAGTCATCGTTGCCGAATCACTTCGCCGATCAGGTCGAAAGCTTCTGCCGCAAGATTCAACGCCGAGACAGCGTAGTAGTCAGTGTTCACACCCACAATGACCGCGGCTGTGCGGTGGCAGCTGGCGAGTTGGCCCTGTTGGCCGGAGCCGACCGGGTCGAAGGCACCTTGATGGGCAATGGCGAGCGCACTGGCAACATGGACATCGTCACCATGGCAATGAACCTCTACAGCCAGGGCGTTGACCCACAACTCGATATCAGCATTGCAGACGACATCATCAGCACCGTAGAAAGCTGCACCAACATCAAAACCCACCCACGCCATCCCTGGTTGGGCGAGTTGGTCTATACCGCTTTTTCCGGCAGCCACCAGGACGCGATTCGCAAATGCTTGTCGGTTCAGGGGGAAGATGAGCATTGGGATGTCGCCTACTTGCCGATCAATCCGGCGGATATTGGTCGCAACTACCAATCAGTGATTCGCGTCAACAGCCAGTCTGGGAAAGGCGGTGCCAGCTATCTGATTGAACAGGCGTTAGGAGTGACGTTACCGCGCTGGTTCCAGATTGAATTGTCTCAGCCAGTACAAGCCGAGACAGAAGCGGCTGGCGGCGAGTTAGAAACCAAAGGGTTGATGTCCGTCTTGCACAAGCACTTTATGAGCAACGACGGTTTGCAGCTCGACAGTTATCAGCTTGAATCCAGCAAGGGCATTCACCGCATTCAGGCAAACATCAACGACGGCGAGAATATCCAGTTGGTTCATGGCTCTGGCAACGGCGCCATCAGCGCCTTCACCGACGCTATTCACAAGGCTTACGGCATTCAGGTGGGGATTGTTCAGTTCGATGAACAAGCGGTAGAAGAAGGCACCGAAGCCAAAGCTATTGCTTTTGTGCAAGCCAATATCAACGGCCAACGTTACACCGCAGCCGCTCAGGACGAAGACACGGTTCAGGCAAGCATCCGAGCAATTCTTACGGCTGTTAGCCAATCAGAAGCTGTAGCCAGTGGACATACCCAGACAGCTTAAAACCCGTTGACTTCAAAATCAGCGGCTGAAAACCAAAACCCCGCTTTCAGAGAAAGGCGGGGTTTTTAGTGAGATTCTGGAAGAAATCAAACAAGCTGTAAGTCCATACACAGGAATCCAGCCTCCACCTTTTGCAGGTCTAAATTACGAACAAGGTACTCTTGTTGCTCACTGCGTTGATGGTTACTTTGCATCGTGAATCAGACGATTTTGATGCGATTGCCATGAATTTGAGTACTGCCTTTCTTGCTCTGCTCTTTGTCTGCCATACCTCTTGGGCGGATGTTCCCACCCGCAACGTAGACATCGATCATTTTACAAAGCAGCAGATTAACTGGCTGTATGCAGTTGATTTGAGCGAAGGCCAAACCCAGGTTCGCGTCAAGCTGGCGTCCTCTAATTTGATCAGCGCATTGGTGATTTGGAACTCTCAAGGTGAACGCCTGTACCCACAAGTAGACGCATCGACTTACTTTGATGATCACGGTGTGACGAACAATCTGCATCGTATGCGCAGTTTGCTCTCCACTGCTCAACCGACCGCCTGGGAACGTCAGGATGTCTACAGCCAGGCACTGTTGCACTGCCGTAGCGATGGGTTATTGCTCTGTGTCCAACTCAATACTGATGTGTTGAGTGCTGATCTGAACCTCAGCCGAGACATGCTGCTACAGCGGTTATTTCCATCTAAGAAAACCTCTAATCCCTCTCTCTGGTTACTGGCCTTGATGGCTATGATCACCATGGCGGTGTTGGCTCTGTTTCTGTTTCGTTCAAAACCGACACAGCAATATGCGTCGTCTTCTCCTTGTCCTGAACCCAAGACGGAACCAGCCACCGCTTCCAGGCTCAGGATGGGCGATATGATCATCAACCCGCGCCAGATGACCATCCAACGTCAGCAGTTATCAGCTCCTATTTCCCCACGGGATTTAAAACTCCTGAATTGTTTTTGCCAGCGCCCAGACGAGGTGATCAGCAAGGACGAGCTGTACAACATTGGCTGGGGCCGCGACTTTATGCCCAGCAGTCGTGCGCTGGAGCAACATATCCTCAACCTGCGCCGTAAAATCGACCCAGAACGTTCCCGCCCCATTTTGATAGAAACCGTGCATGGCCAGGGTTATCGCTTCCCGTCCGATTCCTCCCGTTCGAGCTAACTGACTGAGCTAACGAAATAGACCCAAAACACTGATTTTTATGGGTTTTATCAAGTTTTTTGCAAATCTTTTTCAAGCATTTGGCAAACCCCACAGTTATTTTCGTTGCAATTCCTCCATGCATCAGCGGCCAACCAAGGCGCTGGTTTTATCAATTCTTTGATCTCTGATGCGCTCAGAGCAAAGGCGGTAGAGGAATGGGGTTATGTGGTTTTTTCTTTCGGTTCATACGATTCAGACGTTTTGGCAAAGGCTTGGGCGAATCGGAGGGTGTTCTGTTCTGGGTTTGCTTATAACGCTGGCAAATCCATCACTGGCCGCAGGCCAAACCAGTAGTCAGTGGCAAGAAGAAGTGGTCAGCATCATGACTCAAGAAACACTGGCTGAGATGTATCGCTATCCCTATTCCGTTGGCGAAAAGGACAGCGAACTCGCCGTGTGGCCACTGCTGCTCGAAGATGTCACCGGGGTTAACCAGGTCGGTTATCTGTACGAATCCATCGAGTTTTCCTCCATCCCCGGCTTTATGGGTGTGCCCTATAACTTGCTGGTTGCGATTGATAATTCCGGGGCATTTATTGACGTGCGCGTGCTGTATCACAGAGAACCCATGTTTATGGGCGGCGTTGGGGAAATCCCAATGCGCGCATTTGCCGAGCAATATCCGGGCTTGCTGATGACCAATAACATCAAGTTCCGCGAAAACCACAATCAACGCAGTGACGATCTGGGCAACACCTATATTGACGGCATATCTGGGGCAACCGCATCGGTTCGTGTGCTCAATCAAACCCTGCTGTCATCCGCATTAAAAATTGCCCGAGCCAAGTTAGGTTTTGGCGCTGGCAAGTCACCCGATGAAATTGCTCGTATTGATCGCAGCCTCTATGAACACGGGAGCTGGGCGGAGTTGGTCGACAACGGCTTGATCCATCACGCCAGCCAGTCCGGTCTGGTGAATCTCTATGTGACGGACTTGATGATTCCCAGTGTCGGAAAAAGTCTGCTGCCCGAGCCGCTGTGGCAACAGCTCAATGAGGAGTTGAGCGAAGGTGATCATGCGCTGTTGGTGGTCAGTACCGGGCGTTACTCCTTTAAACACGAAGGCACACAACGGGGAGGTATTTCCGACCGCCTGCAATTACGTCAAGAAGGCTTGCCCATCGAACTGCGTGATCTGGATTTTGAGGATCGCATCGATGACGCCGATCCTGACTTTCAACTCAGGCTGCCACCAGAATTAGTTTCCGGCTTATCCTCAGAATTAGCGCCCGAGCCAGCCCTCTCGAACAACGCCCAGACTGGAAATAACCAGGTCGACTGGATGGTCTATCGAGTGTTAGCTGCCGCAGGGTTGGATGTGGCCCTGCCGATGGCCTTTACTCTGCCAATTCAGCAGGAGCAGTCGACCTACAGCCAGCCTGAACCACAGAGCTTCGAGTTTGAATATCAGGTGCCAGATGACTATTTCTATGTGCCCCAAAGCCATGACAGCGGCTGGCAGTCGGTGTGGCTGGAACGCAGTTGGGAAATTGCTCTGGTGCTGGCAGCGGTGTTGCTGCTGTTTATCTGCCTGTTCAACCTGGAACGTCTGACCCAAGAGTGGAAACACTTCCAATGGTTTCGCACGGGGTTCTTGCTGTTTACCCTGGGTTTTATCGGCTGGTACGCCCAGGGCCAGCTCTCCATCGTCAACCTGACCGGCAGTATTCAAGCGCTGATGGCTGGAGCCAACCTCGGCTTTATGCTGTACGACCCTATCAGTACCTTGCTGTGGGGCTGTGTTTTGATCACCTTTTTTCTCTGGGGGCGAGGGGCATTTTGCGGCTGGCTGTGTCCGTTTGGAGCATTGCAAGAACTGACCACCAAAGCCTTCAACCGTTTTGGTTTTCGCCAGTATCAACCCTCGTCCTTGTGGGATCGCCGCCTAAAACGCATCAAATATCTGGTGTTATTCAGCCTGATCGTCAGTGCTTTTGTGGCACCGAATCTATCTAATCAGCTGGTCGAGTTTGAACCCTTTAAGACTGGCATCACCTTCTATTTTGTGCGCGAATGGCCCTTTGTACTCTGGGCCTTGGGGCTGGTTGCGTTGAGTTTGGTGGTTTACAAAGGCTACTGCCGATACCTGTGCCCGCTGGGCGCTGCGATGGCCGTATTAGGCAAAGTGCGGCTGCTGAACTGGCTGCCCAGACGGAGCGAATGCGGCTCCCCGTGCCAGTTTTGTCATCATGCCTGTGAATACGATGCCATCGAGAAAGATGGCTCCATCGACTACGACGAATGTTTCCAATGCCTGGACTGCGTGGTGATCTACCACCATGACACTCTGTGTGTACCCAAAATTGTCGAGCGCAAACAGGAGCGGAAATTGTCAGCCAATCAACTTGACCACCAGCATTTAGGTGCTCAAGTGATTGCTAAGGATGGTGCTGCAGCCACTCAGACACCCTAGTGGGATCAAGCTCGTTATCGCAGTAAATTTACAGAACACCTCAACTCGGCTACATGCTGTAGCCGACACCGTTCCCCAAAATCCGTAAAGCAAACGATACGTATTTTGTCCGACCCGCTTGCCCGTTTTTCCCTGAGCTGATAGCGTCAATTACTGAAATCTGGAACGTTAGAGTTTGGTCACCGCTGCTTTGAGTGCCTGATGTAACGGCAATATGCGTATCACTCACCGCCTACGCACTTATATTCAGTTCAAAGATAGGGATGTTTTCAATGAAAATCAGATACTTTCCCCTTCTTTATAACAGAATGAGCCGCCGACAAAACGCGTGGAGCCGCCTAAGTATGCCCAGAAATAAAGCTGTTAGCTGTACACACATTCAATCCCCCCCACACAAACTCAAGGAGAATATTTGTGGCATATAGACAAGATCAAGATTTAGAATTTCTTGGTGAAATGGAATCAAAAGAACTTGATGATCTCGTATACTGCTTAACACATGATAAAGACGGTGAAGAGCGTTGGACTGAAGAATTAACCAAAAATGACGCTTATAAGAGCTATTATCCAGACCACTCAAAGTATTGGGAAGAAATAGCCGCCGAGATTCAGTGTTTTGGGGCTAATTCATTCGCCACTATATTTCGAGGTGGTAAAGGCGTTGAATACAAAGAAGTATTGACTGATGTTTGTGACAAAATGAAAGTCAATTACAACAAGAACTCAAGCGTAGAAAAAATTGAACAGCATCTTCTTATGAAAATATTAGAGGATGCTATCGAAAAGATGTCCCCTGAAGAGTTGAAAGAACTTGCGCAAGCTACAGGTGTAAAGAACACATCTGGGATTACTAAAGAAGCTATGGTAGGAATATTCCAAGCTGTATTTCGTGCTGGAGGTTTCAAGTCTTATCAATTAACTTTAATCATAGTAAATGCTGTTCTTAAAGCACTTATCGGTAGAGGCTTATCATTTGCTGGTAACGAGGCTGTAGAAAAACTATTTTCGAAGCTGATATGTTCTTCATATCAAAAAGCCATCGAAAATCAGCAATCTCAGCCTCTTTCAAAATTTCAAAACAAGCAGGGAGAGGTAAATCACGATATAACTGCATAATTGATCTCCCTTGCAATAATTCCGCTATTATCACCCAATCTTCGGTATCAATTTCTCGATATTGTGTACCGCAGCAAATAATTGCCATTGAGCTTGTACCTTCTTTTTACCCCGCAGGCTGAACCGTTTCAAGCCTTTATTATGCTCCAGATTTGCAAACACTGGCTCCACTGTCGACATGCGATGACTGGGCACCTCGAAAAACCCGGCTTATACGTTGCCGAACGGGCTGAGCTAACCGCAAGACTCCAGTTTTAATCGATTACGTCTCGTTTTGGGGCCCTCTGGACCTGCAGCGGAGGTCTCTGTGTGCCCATGAGGCACACCGAACCACCACCAACGGCTCAAAACGCCTTAATCCCGGCCCGCTGGAAGTACACCAGCCGCTTCAGGTTATAGCAGGCAGCCATCATGGTCATCGCAAAGTTGGCCCTCGCTTGACCCACTGTGCGGATCAACTTGCCACCCATCTGATCGACGCTGGCGAACACATGCTCGACACGGGCACGGGTTTTGGCAATCCGCTTATTGCGTCGTTGCTGGCACTCCGATAACGGTTTCTGGCGGTGGCCTTTGCGCTGAATATGGTTGCGATAGCCGTGCTCTTTCAGCCAGGCTTCTCGCTCGGTCGAGGGGTAACCGCGATCGGCATAGACGTCCTGACTGGTGTTGTGCCGATCAAGAACAGCCTCGAAATGTTGGCTGTCATGCACTTTGGCAGTGTCACACTGAAAACGCCGGATCACCTTGTACTTGGCATCGACGTTGATTGACAGTTTGTAGCCAAAATGGCTCTTTCCGTGCTTCTTGGTCCAGCTGGCATCGGTATCCTTCTGCCGCCGTTTAGCGGGCTTCCAGTCCGCTGGCATGGCATTTTGATCCAGCAGCTCTTTGTCACTGCGTCGGTTATGCTGCTTGGGCGCTGGCACCAGAGTAGCATCAATGATCTGGCCACCACGGGCGATGAAGCCCTGCTTGAACAGTTGCGCCGATACACCATCGAACAGGGCCTGGGCACCGGCTTCACCGATGCGATTTTCAAAGTGCCAAATCGTGGTGCGATCCGGAATATTGATGGCTTGGGTCAGCCCGCAGAAGCGCTGATAGCTCATTCGGTCCAGCAGCTGGTACTCCATCTGTTCATCCGACAGGTTATAGAGGCGCTTGAGTACCAGGATGCGCACCATGGTTTCAGTCGGGTACGGTGGTCGCCCACCCTGAGTGCTTTCGACTCGAGGCGCGATGCAGTCAACTTCAGCGGCCAGTGCGGAGAAGTTGATGTGCTGCTCAATCTCAGCCAGAGGATCGCCGATCCGGTCGATCTTTTCACGGTGATGTTCGCTGGCAAAGAGGTCGTTTTTGATTGCGCTACGCTTCTTCATGGTACTGATCTATCGGGTGTTAGTGGTTGCTTGATGCTATCACAGGGCTACCGGTGCTGTGAGGGAGGTTTTTCGAGGTGCCCGACTGTATATTTGCTTGCCCTTGTCACTGTCGATTCTGGCCTTCATCCAATCGGTGTACGTTGGCGTCGCGCTGTAAACCCGGAACGAGACCTGTCTGCCGGAACCTTTTCGGTGATCCGCTGATTCCGGGTTGACCATGCATTTGTCCTTGATCGGGCAAGTGCGGCAGTCCAGTAATTTTCCGGTGAAGAAGGCCGTTTGATTACCCTGTTCATCCTCTCGGATTTTATTGAATGTCAGAGAATTACCTTCCGGGCAAATACAGGTGTTTTTCGTTGGATCAAAGTCAAATTCGTTGGCTGGGATTTGCTTGTAGCGGGTGCTTTTGCGGTTCTCTTCGTGGCGGTGACCGTACTTGTCTTTCTGATCATCGAAGCGTTCATCCCGGCTGCGAAAGCGGTTGTCCGGGATATAAGCGTTGATCTTGTTGCTGTACAAATATTCGTTGTTGGCGGTACTGGCAAACCCCGTATCAGCGGTGATGATCACACCATCCTTGAGAATGTTTTCCCGGATACGCAGTCGCTGAAAACGCTCCCGAACCTCCGCCAGAATGGGCTTCAGCGTATGCTGTTCCTGACCGTGACCAAAGGCCTGGGCATCGACAATGATCTGGTGTTTCTTATCAACAGTGGCGATGCCATTGAAGCCCTGGATAGTTCCTTTCGAAGTCTTCATCTTCGCCGATTCGTTATCGGTGATGTTACTTTTAACTTCAGAACCCTGCTTGTTAACGCCCGCCCGTGGGTTTTGCGTCTTTAAAAACTGGTCGATTTTGTCGAAGGCATTATTCAGAGTGCTGACCGTTTGTTCGATGCGTTCCTGGCGGCTATTGTCGTCAGATTCCTTGTCTGTTTTCTCGTGTTCCGACATCCAATAGCGAATTTGACGCTGGATTTTATCGCGCTTCTCAGCCAGTTCCTTGAAGGTACCCGACCATTCTTTGGAGGCATTTGAAGGTAACTTACATCCGTCAATTGCAAAGAGTTCCTTACCCAGTAAGCCTTCCTGATCACAGACCAACAGGATTTGTTCGAACAGATGTTCGATCTCCAATGGATAGCTGCTGATAAAGGATGCGATGGTGGTGAAATGAGGAACAGAATCGCACGACAGGGCCTTGAAGATAATGTTGTGTTCGCAACACCACTGGATCTCGCGGCTTGAAGTAATACCCTTCGAGTAAGCAAATACAATGACTTTTAGAAGAATCGCTGGATCATATGCAGGACGGCCACCGGTTTTACCATCATTGCTATACAGCTCATCAAACGGCGTCAAATCCAGACGATCGGATATCAGATAGTGAAGTGCATACTCGAAGGTTCCAGGTTGAATCTGCTCTTCAAAGTTAATCACAATCATGGAATCCTGATTGTAATCGTAATGCTTATACCGTGGCATATCGCGTCCTCGCTGCTGGCTGGGAATTTTACCGCAGAAAGACGGTTGAGAGAGGTTTTTCTACAGCTTCAACGCCTCGCTCACCGGCAATTTTAGGCGAAGCGTAAAATTGTCCAAGTGCAACGCTTTGTTATACGCGTCTACCACACAACTTCTCACTTTTTAACAAAGTTTGAATTCCTTTCTATTAATCAGTCCATTAATTACAACGTCTGAGACTGCTTTAGTATGCAAACTACAACTTTTCGTTTCTGAGCTATCGAAAGAACCATTCTCGGCATATTTGTTCGAAGGCCACCCACCTCCACATAATCCAAAATATGCACATGAATCCTTACATTTTTGAATTCCGTTATTGATTTCACTTCTTATATATTTAAAATTTTCATTGGCATAAGCGTCTTCCAAATACTCCATGTTAAGTACGTCACCAACCACAAATTTGTCTGGATTTTCCTTAACTCCAGTTGCCAGCTCCGGTGAAAACGCAACTAGTTTACCATCGGTCCTAACTGTAATGCACTGGAGACCTTGGCTTACATCCAACATAGGGGTGTAGTTTGAGAAATCTTTTCGCTTGAGCGCTTTATTAATAAAATTATTAAACTCCCTTATAATTATCGCCCCCTCTGATTTGATCCATAAATCCAACAATCTTTTAAAAAACTTAGTGTATTTTTCTCTGCTTTTAGAAAACCCTTCATTATTGAGAAGATTTGAAACAGTATTTGCACCTTCAATCTCTTCTAGGTTAAAAGCAAGGGATTGAAAATCGTTCTCGATAAAGAAATTAAAAATTTCATCAGGGTACTCTAGAGAAGCTTCATTGATCACACATATTGCAGACAATTCAATGTCATGTTTTTTTAACAGATTAACCCCCTCCATTGTTTTTTCAAATGAAGGCTTTCCTGTCCAGCCAATTCTATTTGAATTATGTATATAACCGGGGCCATCGATACTTACACCGATATTAAAGTTATACTTTTTGAAAAATAGACACCATTGTTCATTAATCAATGTTGCATTCGTTTGAATAGAGTAACTAAGTTCTTTTGAATGAATGTTGTTTCTGTTGATTACCTCTAAAGCCTGTTCATAAAACGACACTCCCGCAGACAGAGGCTCCCCAGCATGCCAAAGTATTGTCAAGGATTCAGGCATTAAACTACTTTGAAGAACTAGTTTACTTGCTTTTTCCACTGTATCTAACGAAATGACATTTTTCATTTTTCTGTTCTCTTCAGGCAAATAACAGTAGTTGCAGTTTAGGTTACAGAAAGAAGTAGATTGAATTACAAACAGGCTGATCATCCCTAATCATTCCCTTCCTTTAAGAAATTTGAAAGATTCTTGATGGCCTCTTTGATTTTGGGATCATTCAATACTCCTTCGCCAGCTTTCAAATCTGAAAAGCTTGACAGCCATTGTCCACCGTCACTAAATGTTTTATCTTTAAAGGTTGGGGTATCTTTAAACTGATTGAATCCTTCCTTTACATTCCTTAGGAGTTTAATGTCTTTAAACCCTTCTTTGTCAATTGTAATAACTATTTGCTCTAGTGCTTCATCTAGATCTTTTTGATTTTTGAAATCGTCATATTCAGACATGATATAGCCCCTTGTTTGTTGTATTGAGTTCTCTTCCGTATAACAGTATATTTCTACGCATGCGCGTTTTTACAGTGGCTTAACTTGTTACAAAATAGACTTAAGTATTTGATTTTCATAGACAATCCCTCGATCACTGAACAGTCTCTCACCGAATAAATGAGCACGCTCGTTTTTATGGTTCGCATGGCACGCAAATTAAGTAAGCCATTTGCTTAACGCCCCTGAATTCAAATGCTTACGTTATCAAGTGTTCGAAAAACGAGCAACCTCTCCCGACAAAACAGGCATAAGTTTCCCAATTCAACCAATATACTGTTCGTATACACAGGTCGCCCTCTTTATAATTAGGTGTTTCAGGGACCTAAGGACAGGGCAGCGCCCGGAAGCACGGAGACCGCCAAACCCCTTCACGATCTGGCACCGAGAAGCCCGCGAGAACCTGTACTGGTGGTGAGCTGGGCTTGCAGCAGGTAGCCCTTGGAACAAAGCCCCGTCAAGGGCCTACGCGCCGGGACTTCGGCCCGGCTTCGCCCTTGACCGGACTTTGCCCACAAGGACGGTGGTTAATCATGCTCAGCGCCCCACTGTCGGCGGTTGCCACATCATGAAGGTCAAGCCAGCGACACCGTGCCAGCCCGCGAGGCATAAACCGTTTTGTAATGTTGAGGCGTAGTTATTACTGTAATTACAGTCACAAATTGAATTAACTAACTGAAAGCCAAAAATCCTTAAAGTGGCTGGTATGAACCGATAAGACCTGAATTCGATAGGGGAAGTAGCAGGATTTTTTCTTCCTACAACAGGTTGGACTGCGTGAGTACACTATTTGACATGGTAGAGGTCCCCAGTTCGAATCTGGGTAGTCCCACCAAGAATTCCTTTAAAAACAGTCGCTTACGAGCGGCTGTTTTTGTTTGTGCGCCATGCAACTCCCCTCGTAAATCAGGCTTCCCGCGTCTCTGTGTTTTCCCTTATCAACACTCAAGGCGAACCACAGGCCCGCCTGAATTCACACAATGGCTTTCGTTACCCGGCGATTCTCTTCACCAGTTCGATGGACGCTTCTACTTCCAGTTTTCGGATCGCGACGCTTTCGATGTTGCAGCCCACCGGGATGCCTTTTTCATCCGCGTAGGCTTTGAGTTCCAGCCAGTTTTGTTGCGAGATATCGACCGACTTTTCGAGGATATCGGTGGCGTGTTTCAGGTCGTTTTCGAGCCATTTCGGAATGCTGATGCCCAGCCATTTCATGAACTTGAGGGTCTGGATTGAACCGCACGGTGTCAGGGTGAAGAGAATTGGAACCAGTGGCAGGTTATTTTCCTGTGCGTGGTAGTAGTAGTCGGACAGCAGATCTTTTGATGCTGTCAGGTCATAAACGCCCTGGGAGATGAAGAAGGAGCACCCTTGCTGAATTTTGTTGAAGACATTCAGATGTTCGGTGCCCTTGCTTGAATGACGCTCCGGGATGGTTACGCCACCCAGCAGGCTTTCCGGCGCCATACGCTGCTTCAGTTCATAGGCTTGAGGCAATGTCATGCTAACGGGCTGGTCTTTGGATGCAGCGCCCACGAAGACGGTAAGCAGATCATCCTGACTGGCATGATTAAGGTAGTCGCTCAGCTCCGCTTCGGAATACTTGCCGACCGAGCGGTAGATCACCCGTGGTACGTCCAGATTGGCCAGCTGGTTCTGGCTGTAGCCGTATCCATCCAGTGTTTCGATAAACGGGAATGGTCGTTTTTCCGGCGTGCGGCTGGTCTCATCGAAAATGTCGTAAATCACCAGCCCGTCGATAGGAAGCGGGGCGATGCGCTGCATCTGCATGGCGGCAATTTCTTCGACCCTGTCGGAGTCCGTATCTAGCTTGGGCGGCACGATGCCGTACAGAATGATGCCACTTTCACGGTTACGAATTTTTTCAATCAGCATGATGGTTCTCGAAATCAGGACAGGACCGGCAATGGATTCAAGTAAGACAGCCGGTTAAACGGGGCGACATGGTATGTCATCGTGACCGTTTTTTTAATAACGAGTTTTTCCAGTTCCATAGGCGAACTGCCGACACCCCACATTACCTGCCGATCTTTTATTGTGGTGATCCGGGATGCTTCTGCTGGTCAGGGGCATTCAGGCTGCGCATCACTTCTTCCGCCCAGAGGGAGTAGCCCGGTTTCCCCGGATGAAACCCGTCGGTGGCCATATAAATGTCATCAAAAGGAATGGATACATTCAGAACTTGCTCTGGCCGCAATGTCTTGTTCAGGATGGTATTCAGTTGTCTGGCTCGCCATCCCAATAACCAGCGCAACGGCTGTGGCAAGGCCGGGAAGTGGTGCATGGGTGGCACTTGTGTGAACAGAATCGTGGCTGGTTGGAAACGCTGCTGGATTTCCGCGCGAATCGTCCGCAATAACCTGCCCCAGCGGGCCAATGAGGTAAAACCGGTTACATCGTTGACGCCGATCGAGATAATAACCAGATCAAACGTCCTGGTATCGGTTTTGTCAGCTTGAAGTTTGCGAAGCAAGTCCGCTGAGCTATCCCCCGTATTGGCCGATAACCGGAAGCCAACGGGATGATTCTTTGACAAACGCGAGACGAGTTGTCCCAACAAGGCGTCAGACTGCTCTTCAACACCAACGCCCGCTGCTGCTGAGTCCCCGACGATCAACACCCTGAAATGGTCATCATCGTTCAACTGCTCCCGCTTGCCAGCAGCTTCCGGTAGCCTCAGGGTCTGACGTCGAACCTGCTTCCCCTGCCAGGCGATCACAGGAGACAGAGCGCCCAGGGTCACCCAAAAGGCAATTTCTGACCCAGTCGCCCTGCAATCAGTCGAATCGGTATTCATGAACCGGATAGGTTCCCAGCATACGAATTTCACGCGCGAAGTATTGCAACTCTTCCAGTGCAAATTGCATATTCTGTTGCGACGGGTGACCTTCAATATCGATGTGAAACTCACTGGCTTCCATGCGGATGCCGTCCATATAGCTCTCCAGCTTGAGCAGGTTCACGCCGTTGGTCGCAAATCCACCTAACGCCTTGTAGAGTGCCGCCGGAATATTCCGAACATTGAACAATAAACTGGTGATGTAACGCTGCCCTGGTTCCATCACGGTATGCTGTTGCTCCTGTGCAAACACCATGAACCGGGTGGTATTCCCCATCACATCCTGAAAATTTTCATGCAACACTTCCAGACCGTAAAGGTTGCCAGCCAGCGAAGACGCCAAAGCCGCCCGTTTGCGATTCCCCGAAGCCTTGAGCGCCTTGGCCTCAGCGGCTGTGTCGACCATCGCAATGGGCTTCATTCCCAGGTTCACAATGCGCTGATGGCACTGCGCCAACGCCTGTGGATGAGACGCGACTTCTTCAATTTCAGCCAGCTTCACGCCGGGTAGTGCCAGCAAGCAATGGTTGATGGGTTCGAAGTGCTCGCCGATAACAAACAGGTGTGTTCGGGGTAACAGGCGATAGATTTCTTCCACTCGCCCCGCAGTCGAATTTTCCAACGGGATCATGGCGCGATCGACAGAACCATCAGCAACCATTTCCATGGCCGTTTGGAAATCGTCGCAAGCCACGTATTCCCATCCGGGAAACACGTGTTCACACGCCAGATGTGAATAGGCACCTTTGGCCCCCTGAAATGCAACTCGCCCTGTCATGCTTTTTACCTTTTCAAATTCAATCACTTACGAACAACCACGATGTATCGGTCGATAAAACGCACCAAAATGGCGCAATGCCTCATAGTTGAGCAAAAATGGGCACCAGATTCTGTCATATGCTGAATAGAGCGCAGAACCAAGAAGTGCCACCAGTATTTATGCCCAATAACGGTTCATGGCGGCTAACCGACGTCAGGCCCGCAGTCTAACAGAAGCACGACTCCTCTCCTTGATCCGGGTTAGGAATGGCACACAACCTGCTTTAACCACATCAAGACATTCACTTCGCTCGTCAAAATTGGCAAAGAGGCTCGTATGACCGCAGACACCGAACACACGCCAACACTCTGGCCGGAAGGCGCTCGTACAGCTTCAATTCAGCACATCCAGCAACATTTGCTGACTCACGCCTCGCCATCGCTGGACACCCTGCCAGCTCCCTGGCTTGAACAATGGCCATCCGTCTGGTCCTGGGTCGCCGCCTGGGTGGCTGAACAAAAGAGAACAGCCTCAGGCATTCCCGTGATTGGCATCCATGGCGGTCAGGGATCGGGGAAATCAACACTGAGTCAGGCACTGGCCAACCTGTTTCAACAAGCCTACCAGTGGAATACCGTCATTGTATCCATTGACGATCTTTACCTCGGGCATGAAGAACGCCAGACCTTGTCCAAAAATGTGCATCCGTTACTGGCTACTCGCGGTGTGCCAGGCACCCATGATCACCAACTGGGGATCGATCTGTTCTCCCGACTTCAGAAGCTGGGCAAAGGGGAAACCTTGTCGATTCCCCGTTTCGACAAGGTTTCAGACGACCGCCTGCCTGAAGCCAACTGGCACCAGGTCACCGGGCCTGTGGATCTGGTGCTGTTCGAGGGCTGGTGTGTCGGTTGCGCCGCGACCAGCAGCGACGAACTGGACGCCCCCATGAATACTCTGGAAGCCAATGAAGACAGCGACAAACGGTGGCGAACAGAAGTCAACAATGCCTTGTCCAACGACTACAAGGTCTGGTTTGGCATGATGGATCATTTGATCATGCTCAAAGTGCCCAATATGGAGGCCGTGTTTAACTGGAGAAAACAGCAGGAAGAGGAAAACCGGAAAAACGCGCTTGGTGAGCACGACAGGAGCATGGACGACGCTGCATTGGCACGGTTTATTCAGCATTACGAACGGCTCACTCGCAATGCACTGAGGGACCTGCCAAAGCACTCAGACCTTGTATTGGAATTGAACCAACAGCATGCGGTCAGCGGTATCGATCTGCCTGCCTGACGTACATCGACCTATAAGCAGGAGACAGCATGATGAACAACACCACAGATTCAGAAGACAATACACGAAAGACCGGTCCGGTTCCGTCCATCCCACTGGCGATACTGACGGATCTGGATGGCACCCTGCTCGACCACCACACCTATTCAGCCGAACCGGCGCGCAAGATACTGAAGCGGCTCAAGACGCTGCACATTCCGGTGATTTTCAACACCAGCAAAACCCGTGACGAGGTTCTGGTACTGCGCCAGCAACTGGATAATCACGATCCATTCGTGTGTGAAAACGGCAGCGCCGTTTTCTTGCCACGATCGGACAACTCCGGTTACAACCCGGAAATTCTCGGAGCCAGCTATCAGGACATCCTCAAGGCCTTGCACCAGCTGCGCTCCCAGGGGTATCGCTTTCGGGGGTTCAACGACATGCCCGACAGTGAAGTGGCTGCGCTAACCGGACTCTCGACTGACGAAGCCCATCTGGCCAAGCAACGCCATGCCTCCGAACCTCTGGTCTGGACAGATTCCGAAGACGCCAAAACCGGGTTCATTCAGGCCCTGGAAGGTTTTGGTCTGCGCGCCACCCAGGGTGGCCGATTCCTGCACGTGATGGGCAACACCGACAAGTCCAACGGGCTGGATTTCTTCCGTCAGTATTACGCCCACTGTTGGAAAACCGACATTCGAATTGCAGCACTGGGAGACGGCGGCAACGACAAGGAGATGCTCGAAGCAGCAGACTTCCCCATCGTCATTCCCGGCGCAAAAAACACGCTTGAAGTGAATAATCCAGCCGCTGTTACTGCCCCAACGGCAGGGCCTTCCGGCTGGGATCACTGCATTACTGCACTACTGGATCAATTACTGAAGGAGCACAATTGTGGCTGATTTCTACCAGAACGGCATCATCACCACACTGCACAATCTGACCGACCGCCCGTTAGAGGCAATGGAGAAGGAACTGATGAGCTTCTCCAGAGTGCGGCCCATGTCTCTGGTGCTTCCCTCGTTGTATTCCGAGCTTCAGGGCCCGGCACTGGAACACATCATCAACGAAGTCACCCAGGTACCCTACCTGAATGAGATCGTTGTCGGACTGGATCAGGCATCGGAAAGCGAATACCGCCACGCCAAAGAATTCTTTGGTCAGCTGCCTCAGCACCACAGAGTACTCTGGAACGACGGCCCGAGGCTTCGAAAAATCGATGCCATGCTGGAGGAAAAAGGCCTGGCGCCCAATGAAATGGGCAAAGGCCGCAACGTCTGGTACTGCTATGGCTACGTGCTGGCATCAGGCCGTGCCGAAGCGGTTGCCTTGCACGACTGCGACATCGTCACCTACGACCGCAGCCTGCTGGCACGACTGATTTACCCGGTGGCCAACCCGGCCTTTAACTACGAATTCGCCAAGGGCTATTACGCTCGGACAGCGGATGGAAAGATGAACGGCCGCGTCTGCCGACTGTTAGTTACTCCCCTGATTCGGGCACTGAAGAAGGTCTACGGTCATATCGACTATCTGGATTACCTCGATTCATTCCGCTACCCGCTGTCTGGCGAATTTTCCATGCGGGTCGACGTGCTCAACGACATTCGCATCCCGAGTGACTGGGGGCTGGAAATCGGCGTGCTGTCTGAGATGAAGCGGAACTACAGCACCAACCGCATTTGTCAGGTTGATATCACCGACAACTACGACCACAAACACCAGCCGCTTTCACCGGACGACGCGGCAGCCGGTCTGTCGAAAATGAGTATCGACATCTGCAAGAGCATCTTCCGCAAGCTGGCCACCCAGGGCGAGGTGTTCAGCACAGAAACCTTCCGCACCATCAAGGCCACTTACTTCCGGGTGGCGCTCGATTTCGTTGAAACCTATTACAACGATGCCCTGATGAATGGATTGAATCTGGATCGCCACAAAGAAGAAGCCGCTGTGGAATTGTTCGCTGAGAACATCATGCGGGCTGGTGAGTACTTCCTGGACAATCCGATGGAGACGCCATTTATCCCAAGCTGGAACCGGGTGATTTCAGCCATTCCAGATATTCTGGATCAGATTTATGAAGCGGTTGAAGCAGACAATGCTGAACGGGACTGATATCAAACGGCAATTGTCCAGCCGACATGAAGCCAGTTAGCTGAACCCAGTCAGCCGAACCAGTGGTTCGGCTGACTGTCAGAGCAGGCTAGAGCAGATTGGTCAACCAGACCGTTTGATACGGCCCCAACGACAATACCTCATCGATTGGCTGCTGTTCCTGAGCAAGCAAATCTGCCAGCCCTGAAGGCAGGAAACCCAGCGTGGCCAAAGGCATATCGATCAGGCGTTCTGTGACGTTGGAAATGGTATAGATCACCTGGCCCGATTCCGCCGTTCGCTTGTTCACCAGAATATCCGAGCTGATGCGAATAATGTCCTGACGTGCAGACGGATGGAAAGCAGGCTGCTGGCGTCGGATATCAATCATCCTGATCACCTCGCGATAGACCTCGGCCTGAGGCGTCACCGGATTCTCCAGCAAACACTCCAGTTCATTCCAGTTCCAGATACGGCGGTTGATTGAACGCGTTCGACCGGTCTGCTCGACGTGATTCAGATCGTTCGGACTGGCCGTGAGGCTGTGGATATACACGGCTGGAATTCCCTGCATCGCCAGCATAATCGCCTGTGAACACAGGAAACGCTGGACTTGCAAATGATCGACACCACGACGTGTGCCCATACAGGCGTCAAACAGGCTGATATTAATTTCGTAAGGGCTTTCCGTGCCATCCGGGTTGGCCTTCATACTGACGAAGCCACCGAATCGGTGCATACAATCAATCAGATCCTGAACCTCACGCTCAGGTAGCAAACCTTCCACCGGGCGCACTCCGATTCCATCGTGTGAGGCAGTGAAATTCAGATAGGTACAACCGGGCTGCAGCAACGGGATGTTATCCATCCAGTCAGACAAATAATCCGAGCGACCGCGGTTCAGGGCATGTAGCACCAGAGGCGGCAGGCCAAACTGGTACACCATATGAGCCTCGTCGGAATCACCGAAATAGCTAAGGTTTTCCTTCACCGGCACATTGGTTTCCGTGATCAGAACCACTTCCGGGGCACAGTACTCCAGGATATCCCGCATCAGTTTGACGACTTCGTGGGTTTCCGGGAGGTGAATGCAATTCGTGCCAATTTGTTTCCACAGGAAAGCAATGGCGTCCAGCCGGATAAATCGGGCCCCCTGCTCAACGTACATCAGCAGAATCTGAATCATCTCCAGCAGCACCGCCGGATTCTGGAAGTTCAGATCAATCTGATCCTCACTGAAAGTGGCCCACACATGACGAACCCCACGGTGAGTATGCACCGGCGTCAGCAACGGCGTATTCCGAGGCCGGGTCACCAGCGACAAATCCGTTTCCGGGTCTTCTTCAATAAAGTAATCGGTATAAGGTTCGCTGTTGCTGACGTAATCACTGAACCACAGGCTCTCTCGGGAGCAATGATTCACCACCAGGTCGACCATCAGATCGTATTCACCGGCGATAGCAGCAATGTCTTCCCAGGTGCCCCAGTCTGGCTTCACTTGCCGATAATCGATCACGGAAAAGCCATCGTCCGAGCTGTATGGAAAAAACGGCAAAATATGCACGGCATTGATCCGATCTCCGACGTACTCTTTCAAAAAACGCCCCAGCGTTGCCAGAGGGACTTCTTCCGGAGTCTGAACACTGTTGGCATAGGTGATCAGAATGACATCGTCTTCAGACCATCTCTGGCCAGAGTAGGATTTCGCAGACTCTTCCCGCTGCACCCGAAACTGGTGGCACAGACGGGCAATTTCTGCCGCAGCAGAGTCTGCGATTTCCCTGGATTGATAGACAGTTTCCAGACGCGCCTGAAAACGAGCCAATAATTCCTCAGTCATAATGAACCCTGGTTAGGAAATGTATATAGAAGCAACCTTGCCAATTTCATGCCGGTATACTTTCATTGGTCGTATCATTAACGATACAACGAATCCCCGGATCACGCGCCACAGTGGTGCATCATCTGCAGGCACAATAACGCCACTATTCAGACAAACTCGCCACTCCGGCTGATCTGCACCAAAATATCCCTTCACCAAAACCCGCGAACCATCCCGGTGCAAATCTGGCCGCTGAACGACATTGACGGGTTCTGTTAAAGCGGCCCAAAACCTGCTTCTAAATTCTGTTAAGGCAAAAAGCCAGGCAAGCTGACGAGTCACATGAAGCCGAAGTTGATATCGGTGATTTACAACCCGTAACGCTTCCGACATGCTTCTGGCGCTAACGTGAATTGACTCACAATTGCAACACGGCTGACATAGGCTCAGCCGAGAAATCGATTTACTTCACAACAAAGGATCCAACTCCATGGTTCGTAAGTGTTTGTTCCCTGTCGCTGGTTACGGTACTCGCTTCCTGCCTGCCACTAAAGCAGTCCCAAAAGAGATGCTTCCATTGGTTAACAAGCCACTGGTTCAGTACGGTGTTGAAGAAGCAGTTGAAGCCGGCATGAGCTTCATGGGTTTCATCACTGGCCGTAACAAAGGCTCCATTGAAGATCATTTCGACAAGGCATTCGAAGTCGAAACTGCCATCGCAGGCAGCAGCAAGGAAAAGCTGATCGAGCCAGTTCGCGCGCTGATCGAAGAAAACGAATTTGCGTTCAAGCGTCAGAATGAAATGAAAGGCCTGGGCCACGCCATTCACTGCGGTGAAGTGATGATGGGCGATGAGGCTTTTGGTGTTGTTCTGGCTGACGACCTGTGTATAGCCGACGATAACGACGAAGGCGTTATGGCTCAGATGGTCAAGATCCACGAGAAATACGGTTGCTCCGTGGTTGCCGTTCAGGAAGTGCCTGAAGAAAACATTCACAAGTACGGTGTGATCGCTGGCGAGCAGGAAGAAGACGGTGTTTACCGTGTCAGCGACATGGTTGAAAAACCAGCTCGCGAAGATGCGCCTAGCAACCTGGCTATCATCGGTCGTTACATCCTGACCGCCGACATCTTCCCTAAAATTGCTGAAACCGGTGCTGGCGTAAATGGTGAGATCCAAATCACCGACGCACTGCTGAAGCAAGCCAAAGAAGGCAAGGTCATCGCCTACAAATTCCGTGGCAAGCGTTTTGACTGCGGTTCCCTGGATGGCTTCGTAGAAGCGACCAACTACGTTTACGAGCGTTTCTTCAAGTAAGTCCGTTCTTTGCGACCTCACCTCACAGGCGGGGTCGCATTCTCTGGTAACCCTCTTCTTTCATCCTTCTAGAGGGCGTTCTCAATTAGTTAACGCGTCCTGTTATGGATGGAAAATTCATCAGGCAAGGCGTTGAACGCAGGGAATGGCTGGTCCTTTCCAAGTTCAACAACACAGCATGGTGGATTTTTAGCCATAACCCTTCGGGCTGGGGCCAGTTGCCCCCAGAACAGCGTTATTCGTCACTTGTTTAGCTCGCTAAACCACGCTTCTCATGCCTTGTTCTGAATCCAACTGGCTCTCAGCAGGATCGATTTACTAATTGAGAACGCCCTCTAATCTCAAACGTCGAAAAATGCACAAGAATGCGTAAGAAAACCCGTGATTTTGACTATTTGATGTACCCAGAGACGAGTTGTCTGAACACAGTATTCAGACAATGAGAAAATTGCTGCGCTGCACGTTGACACAGAGCAGATGCCGAAGCAGATGCTTTCCGTTATCCTCCGCCGCAATTCAACACTGGATAAGGAAACAGACTGATGGAAACCATCACCAACAAAACCTATGACGAACTGTCTGTCGGTGACAGCGCCGAGCGCAAGCATCTGGTTACCGAACAGGAGCTGCAACTGTTTGCTGTTGTTTCTGGTGATCGTAACCCGCTGCACCTGGACGAAGAGTTCGCGGCCAACACGCCATTCAAGGGCCGTATCGCCCATGGCATGCTGTCTGGCGCGCTGATTTCTGCGGCTCTGGCAATGGATATTCCGGGACCGGGCACTGTGTATCTGGGGCAGGATCTGAGCTTCAAGCGTCCGGTTCATCTGGGCGATGAACTGACCATCAAACTGACCGTGAAAGAAAAGAAAGAGCGCAAGAACATTGTGATTCTGGACTGTCTGATCACCAACCAGGACGACAAAGCCGTTGTGACCGGCGACGCCACCGTGATGGCTCCTGCGGAGTCTGTGACCATCGACCTGCCTGATCTGCCTGAAGTAACCATCGCCTGATAATTGGCCAGGTATCAGTCGGCTACCTGCAACCGTTGCAGGTAGCCCTCCAGACGCTGGCGGTGCTGCGCCAGATGACGCAAGGCCAGACTTTCCAGATGCGCCTGCTGCTCCAGCCTTTGATAGTCGAGCAAACGATACAGAATCCAGCCCGCCTCTCTCAGTGCCAAAATCGTGGTTTCCTGATTCACTCGTGAATCATCTTCAGCCGACTCCTGTTCCGCCAATTGGCGATTGAACCAGTCAGCCACCGGGGCTGGGAAGGTATCCAACGCTTCCAGCTTGTCCGACTCGCCATCAACATTCTCAACCGTTGCTCTATCGAGCCATTCCAGATCGCTCGCAACCGGCTCCAGCTGATCCAGCAGTGCCGACAGTTCATGGTAGTTATCCACGCCAATCCGGAACGCCGATTCCGCGAACAGAGGCAACCAATAACCGAGAACATCCGGTTTGCAATCCAGTCTCACAACTGCCGGACTGCCCGGAACGGATGAATCCGTCTGTTTGGATTCGCATCTCACCAACTGCATAAACGCTGAATCGATTGATCCGGAATCCGGCATCAAATCCAGCGTTTGCCAACCCAGAATCATGTCTTTCAGCCTGGTGGGCTGCTGCCAGCGGCGAATTTGACGAATCTGATGTTTCAACAGATGCTCAAACCCTGTCCTCAATGCACGCTCTGCGATCGGATCATCCAGTCTTTGCAGCAACACCAGTTCCGAAAACAGCGCTTCAGCGGTGAGCGAATCCAGGGTCTGGATAACCGGTCGGCGCCGTATCAAAGTCGGCTGGAGCGTCTCCAGAACAGGTCGCAGTGCCTGATGCGCAATCAGAACTCCGTATGCCTGATCCCCCATGGCGATTCGGCTGTTCAACTCATTCAAAGCTGAATCCACGGGAATCGAATCCGCTCGCATCAGCGGCAGCAAGCTGGCCAGTTCGGCCTGTCGCCGCCCGGAACGCGCCGCCCCGGCGGGCAAATGCAGCAAGTAATCCCGCGTATTAGCCGCGACAAACGCCATTAATTCCGGTTTCACAGCCAGCGTATCCATTGCAGCCAGGACACGTGCCTGGGCCAATGCCCGCAAATCCGGTCGACTGGCCATGGCGATAGCCAGATCATGAGCCTTCCCCGCACTGGCGACGTCGGGCAATCGGGTCAGTACCAGTACCTTGAGATAGCGGGCGAAGTCGAG
Organism: Oceanospirillaceae bacterium; assembly: GCA_002723385.1. Lineage (GTDB taxonomy): Bacteria > Pseudomonadota > Gammaproteobacteria > Pseudomonadales > Oceanobacteraceae > Oceanobacter. The sequence continues at coordinate 24,149 of PBNY01000009.1, forward strand.
TTCATCGGGCGTGATCCATTCTGATAACGCCAGCAGCTCATTGGATGCTCTGGCGACCTCCAACCAGTCGCCTTTGTGTAAAGCCAGAGTAGCTTCGGCAAGCGCAACACGGGATTGCTTCTGGGCCTCACGCATGGCGAAACCATAGCTGTCAGCGCGAGATAAAGATGGGGAAAGCGAAAGAAAGAGCAGCGAGAGAAATATAAGAAACGTGAGCAGCGGCAAGGGTGTCAGTGCTGGAGCAGGTTGCCCGGATTTCCGGGCACATGCCCAACCATCTGAAAGCACACGAGTTTGCACCAAACGGACACACCACCCCGCCTCCGGAGACATCAGAACCAGACTCCAGCGCTGAGACCAGCCTGAACGCCCTGATTAACACCAGCAGCCTTCAACGCATCGTCATCGACATTGAACCAGCGCCAGTCTGTGGCGAGCCAAAATGACTGCAGCATCAGGGTCATATTGATTCCTGCTCCGACATAACGTCCACTCAGATTGCCTGTGTATTGCTCTCCCAGCAACCCTTCAAGACTGATCTGCCAGGGTGCGTAGGCGCCTGCCGGTGTGCGAACAATGCCGCGAAAAACCGGCACACCCAACCCAGAGTGCAGCATCAGCGTGGTGGTATTGCCGGCTACGACCGCCAGACCGCCGTCAGTACGGACGGGGTCTTCACTCAGGAGCCCGTATTCCATCCCGGCCATCAGGTACCAGTAGTCTGACAATGGAAATCTGGCCTGTGCGGAGAGCAACCGACGGGCATCGAAGTTCTCTGCATGCTGATCCACCACGCCCAGACCCAAAGTCCAGGAGCGCAGTGACGGCTGTTGTTCAGACAGCAGCTCCGGTGGTTCCAGCAAGATGACTTCCTCATCATACGACGCCGAGTCCTGTCCACTGCTTTCGCCCTCTGGACCGGTGCCGTCAAGCTGCTCTCCCGGCGCCAGCAGACGACTTTGCCCCTCCTGAAAACCGGGTATCGCGTATTCCGGCTGTTCGAGTTTTTCCAGCCAGCGGGCATCACGTTGCTGTTGCTTTAACGTGGCATCCAGACTGTCTGCAAACGCCAGTGAAACTGGCAAGACAGACAAAAACATCAACAGCCACGCTGATAATTGCCCAGTGAGAAATGTCGCCGTGTTGTGCATGGGATTCCGGGATTGGTTAAAAATCGTTGTATTCATACGCTTGCCGCGCTTCCTTATAAATCCAGAATCCAGACCACGCTGACGGCGCTGTGCATGGCATCGCTGTTACCACCATCACCGCCCATGGCCTGACTGGTTTCTATCCTCAAAGCCACATCAAGCCGGGGCAACAAGCCGTAGCGCACATCCATGGCGGCGCCAATTAAAGGCACGGTCCGGGAGGCACCGAGATCATCCCAGTGGTGCGACAGCAGTTCGTTGATACCCAAACCACCACCCAAATAGACGTGGCTGGCCCAGCCACGCCACTGGGCAATCCGGCTATCAAAACCGGTCTGAATGCTGTGCCAGGCCTCTTCCCCCTGATTGCCACGATGATACCGAATCAACCATTGTTGCTGGTCACCTGGCCATATCGATAGCACCTCGGCAGCCGTTTTGGGCCAACGCTCCCGGAGCCAGTTCTCAAAAGGAAATCGAACGCCCAGACCGATGGCCTGCTCGCTCTGCCAGAACCATTCCAGTTCCCGATCGTCGTCATCGGCCTGCTGCTGTTTGTATACCAGATACTCGGGATGAGTCAGATAGCCGTTGTTGTAAAGTGCTGGCAAGGTTGTCCAACCCTGCGTGCCGTCTTTCTGGCTTTGAACCAGCGCCCAACGGTCCTGCAACACTAGTATGGAAAGCGGTTGTTTTGAGGCAATCTGGGTCTTGATCAAAAAGTCTTCGTGGGGGCCGTGATACAGGGTCAGGGAAGCCTGGGACACCGCACTGGCCAGACTCAGAAACAGTACCACCAACATCCCCCGCAACGTCCCCCGTAGCATCACCTCTGGCCTGTTCGACGACGGAGCACTCAGCAACAACGACGCCGGTCGTGGGCGCCTTAAAATCCTGCCTGACATTAAACCTTTCTCAAAATGGCTTTGCCGGGAGCGGCGGCCAGAAGTTGTTGGGTGTATTCGTGTTGAGGTGCTGTCATCAACTGCTCGGTGATGCCCTGTTCAACCAGGCACCCTCGTTGCATAACCGCCACCTGATGCGCGAGGTGCGGAATGATGGACAGATCGTGGGTTATAAACAGGTAACTGAGTCCCATTTCGCGCTGCAACTCCAGCAGCAGTTCCAGCACCTGACCACGGATACTGACGTCCAGCGCACTGGTCGGCTCGTCACAAACAATCAGATCTGGCTCTACCGCAATGGCGCGGGCAATGGCAATTCGTTGCCGCTGACCGCCGGAAAACTCATGAGGAAAACGATCCAGATGCTCCGCTTCCATTCCCACACGTTCGAGCAGCTCAATCAGTTTTTGCTCTGGTTCACGGGCGTTCGCCACCAATCCGAGACTGACCATGCCCTCGGCCAGAATATCGCGAATTCGTTTACGCGGATTCATGGACGAGAATGGATCCTGGAAAATCACCTGGATGCGTTTGCGCCAGGGACGAAATTGCGATGGCCTCAAATTATCGATGCGCTCTCCATCGAACAAAATCTGACCTTCCTGAAGTGGCTCCAGCCCCAGCACCGCACGGCCAACCGTGGACTTGCCCGAACCGCTTTCGCCCACCAGAGCCAATGTTTCACCACGACCAATACGGAATGACACACCATCCACAGCCTTGGTATGGCCAACAACTCGCTGCAAAATGCCTTTACGCTGGGGAAACCAGACTTTTACGCCTTCGACTTTCAGCAGCGGGCCAGCCAGATGCTTGCCCTGGCGGAATGACTGGTCGGGCAGCGAGTTGATGAGTCTCAGGCTGTATTCGTGTTCGGGCCGTTCGAAGAAGTCTGCCTTGGGACGGTATTCCAGAATCTCGCCATGGCGCATCACGGCGACGTCATCCGCCATCTCGGCAACCACGCCCATATCGTGAGTGATCAGCAACACGCCCAGATTGCGCGTCTTCCGTAGCTGGTTCAACAGCTCCAGAATCTGTTTTTGAATCGTCACATCGAGAGCGGTGGTCGGTTCATCCGCTATCAGCAGATCTGGCTCACAAGCCAATGCAATGGCTATCACCACACGCTGCTTCTGACCGCCAGACAACTGGTGCGGATACCAGCTCAAACGCTGCTCCGGATCAGGAATACCGACTTCTTGCAGCAATTCCACCACCCGGTCACGAATTTCCTGCTTGCCCGGACGTCGGTGCAGTTTCAGCACCTCGCCTATCTGTTGTTCCAGCGTTTGTACCGGATTCAGTGCGCTTTGCGGCTCCTGAAACACCATCGCAGCCTGACGACCACGAACCTGATTCATATCCGCTTCGGTGCGATCAAACAGCGAATTACCGCTCAACCGCACCGAACCCCGGGTGATTTTCAGCGCATTGGGAAGCAGTCGCAGGATAGCCAGAGCGGTCAGGGATTTGCCGGAACCACTTTCCCCGACCAGAGCCAGAATCTTGCCTGCCTGAATCTCAAACTGAATGCCTTTCACCAGTTCCACAGGCTTTGCGTCCGGGTTCAGAAAGGCATTCTGACTCTCCACCGGTAACTCGATGGCGAGATTCCGGACCATCAGCAACGGGGTTTCTGCGGACTGTTGTTCCATCGGCGTGGAAGTCATTGGAGTATCTGTCATCCTTTGGCCCTCGGGTCGAAGGCATCTCGAACTCGATCAGCAAACAGGTTGGCGGCCAGCACCAACGCAAACATCATGATAAAAGCAGCACACACCGGCCACCACACCACCGGTTCTCGCGACAGCTCGCCGCGAGCTTCGTTGATCATATTGCCCCAGCTGGCCATGGACGGATCAACCCCCACGCCAACGTAGGACAACACGGCTTCCGCCAGTACAAAGCCACTGAAATCCAGTACCAGAGCGATCAGTACAATGTGGGTGACGTTAGGGAGAATATGACTGCTGATGATGCGGCTGTGTCGAACGCCAAAGGCTCTCGCCGCCTGAACATAGTCCAGCTGGCTGACTTTCAGGGTTTCGGCACGCAACAATCGACACAGCCCGGTCCAGCTGGTCATACCAAGAATGAAGCACAGTGCGAGGAAACGAAAATCGGCGCGTTCGGCCAGCAGGGTGAAATCATCCGAATGGGTTTCGATGTAAACATCAATCAGCAGTACCGATGCGGCAATCAACAGAATGCCCGGAATGGAACTCAGGGTGGTGTAGATATACTGGACAGCATCATCCACCCAGCCTTTGAAATAACCCGCAGAAATCCCCAAACCAATCGCAAGAGGCAGCGTTAACAAGGTCGCCAGCGTGCCGATCAGAACGCCAGTGCGAATAGCCTTCACAGCCTGCACCAGTACATCCTGGCCGACCTGATCGGTGCCGAGGATGTGATAAACCTCTCCCACGGACAGCACCCAGGTGGTCAGTACAATCAGAGCGGTGACTGTCCCGTACAGCGTTTTCCAGGGAATGTGTCGGCTGGCTGTAACCAGCGGCTTGCCATTCCCATCAAGGGGGCAGCCTTCCGGCGGGCAACGAAAACGCCACTGGACTTGCAGGGCGATCAGGGCGCCGGAGATCAGCAAACCGATCAGGACGGCCTCTATGCTGCGGGTGAAAATATCCCAGGCTTTGCCATCTTCCGATTCCAGATGGCTGCCCGCACCGTCAAGACGCGGATATTCCCGTATCACGGTGCCATCTTCCAGCGTGACATTCTCTTTCGAGAACGAATAGATCGAGAACGGCGCCGAATAGGTTTTCTCACTGTTTTCCTTCAGCCTTGAAAGCACGTCGTCCAGCAGGCTGCGAACTTCCTGACTGTAATGCACTTCCTCGGCACTGGTGTTGTCCGAACCATCAACGGCCGCCAGCTGTTCCCGATAATGAATCGAATCCAGTACTGCGATCAGTACGTAGAACATCACCACAATGAACGAACCCATCCCCACCGGAGACGCAAACACCGGTGTCCAGCGCTGGCGGGTTAACCGGTCACGTGCAAGATGAATGAAAAACATCACCAGCGTCGCAACCAGCACAAAGATCAGCGCATCACTCCAGAGCAATACCGGCTTCACCGCAAACAAATCACTCAAAACCGGCTCCTCAGGACAATCGCACGCGGGGATCGACAAGTGTGTAGGAAATGTCGGTCAGGATCAGACCGATGATGTAGAGCACCGAACCCAGAAAGACCATACTGCGTACGATGGCAAAATCCTGGGACTGGATGGCATCCAGTGTGTAGCTTCCCAGTCCGGGAATCCCGAAAAAGGACTCCACCAGCAAGCTGCCCATAAATAATGACGGGATCACCACCACCACACTGGTCAGAATCGGGATCAGGCCATTGGGCAGAATGTGTCGGAACAGGGTAGTTAATTCAGGAACCCCCTTGGCGCGCGCGGTGCGCACGTAATCCCGATTCGCTTCTTCCAGAAACAGGGTCCGATACAGACGGGTACCGCTGCCTATCCCGGCCACCACGCCAATCAGTACCGGCAATATCAGGAACCGGATCGCATCAACGCCACCGAGAAACCCGGAAATCGGCACCAGACTCCAGAGCTTGGCGAAGAAGTACTGTCCGGCAAACACGTAGAACACCCCCGAGATCGACATCAACACCACACACGCCACCATGGCAGCGGTATCGAAGATACTGGCCCGGAACATCACGATGAACAGCGCCAGCGTAACATTCACCATCAGACCAACGGCAAAGCTGGGCAAGGCCACCGCCAGACTCGGCCACATGCGTTGCTGGATGTCGTCGCCGATATCACGGCCCTCGTCCGACTTGCCGAAATCCAGAGCAAACAGCCGCACGGATTTATCGTAAAAGATGGTATCGGTCAGCAGACCTTCGCTGTCTTCACGATCATTGACAAACAGCGGCTTGTCATAGCCGCGCTGGGCCTTCCACTGCTCGACGGCTTCAGGGTCAATGTGTTTGTCACCGAGCTGAACCAGCGCCATCTGATCTGGCGAATTCACCATAAAGAACAGCGCGAAGGTCAGCAGGTTGACACCAACGAGAATCGGAATGGCGTATAACAAACGCCGGATGATGTATGCCAGCATCAGTACATGCCTCCTGTTTCACCGGTGATGACCCGAACCATCTGGCGCTGCCGATAGGCACGATAGCCCGGCACCATCAGACCAATAACGATCAGAAAAACGATCCACAACGGCCACAAAATGGGGTGATTTCGCTGGTTCTGAGCTTCCGCCCTGGCATCCGTGTCGATCGCCATAAATTTCAGCACCGCCTTGCTGATACCGTGATCCTTGGCGTTACGAACCCACGGGTTATTGAGAACGTAGGAATGTGGATGCCAGGCAGACGCCCACGGCAGTTCGCGATGATAGATATCCAGCATGCGCTGGATAACCGCCATGCGTTCCGGTGAGTCCGGCATCAGTTTCATCTGATCAAACAGTGCATCGTATTCCGGGTGGCTGAAGTTACTGCTGTTTACACCGGCCCCTTTGGTCACCACCTGGCCGTTGGTGGAGATCAGCAAAAACAGGAAGTTTTCAGCATCGGGGTAATCCGCCAACCAACCCCACTGGAAGATCTGGGCATTACCTTTTTTCATCTTGTCCTTGAAGCGATTGTAGTCCGAGCCACGAATATTGAGCTGGATGCCCAGTTTCTTGAACTGCTTGATCATCCAGAGCTGGCGGGCACTGGTAGCGCCGCCCCCCGTCGGTGTATCCAGATTCAGCACCAACGGCTCTCCGGTTTCAGCATTGCGGCCCTCCGGGTACCCGGCTTCTGCCAGCAGGCGTTTGGCTTCTTCAATGGATTTGCGCTCTGGCCTGCCCACTCCATCGGCGCCAATCACCCAGTCGTAAACATAAGGATTCAGCCCCTGCTCGCCCGACTGATAGCCAAAGATGCCCGGTGGTATCGGGCCGTTGGCCACTTCACCTCGGCCATTGGAAAAGATGGAGATCGACTCTTCTTCGGAATAGGCAATGGCAATCGCCTGGCGCAGCTTGCGTGCACGCTCCTGAGCGATGGCCAGCGCTTCGGGATCGGCCTGACTTTCTTCCCCGGGACGCGGTTGGGCACCGACCACCGGATCGAGCATATTGAATCCAAGGTAATACGTTCCGGGTTGAACCACGACCTCCAGCGAGATCCCCATATCCACCAGTTCCGGGGTCAGGCGCGTGCCGTCCGGGCCGATGGAAACGGCCTGATCAAAGCTGTCATTGCCGATACCGGACCGGTCGTAATAGCCCTGCAGAAATTTGGTCCAGCGAGGGATGGCTTCTTTTTCGAGGCGATAAACGGCTTTGTCCAGCAGCGGCAACGGCTTGCCCGCATCGTCCAGATAACCCCGTTCCCGATCGCCCTCCTCTCCTTCAGTGGGATAGAAATCCTCACGATAATTGGGATTGCGCTCCAGCACGATGGCTTCGTTGGGATCGATTCGGGTCATCATAAACGGCCCGGTTCCAACCGGATGCCAGTCGATCACAATATTGCGGTCGGCAAGGCCTGGCTGGTGATAGAACTCGTCCACCAGACTCGGAACCGGCGCAAAAAAGTGGAACGCCAGCCAGTATTTGAACTGCGGATATTTGCCGTTGGTTTTGATCTGATACCGGTAGTCATCCAGCTTCTGCACACCTTTCAACTCGAACTGATCCAGATCCAGCCAGTCTTTTTGCGGCGACGGCAGCTGTTTGCGCGCTTCGGCAGCAATGTCAGCAAATTCTTTCATACCGACAATAAACGGCGTCATCAGGCCCCGGATGGGCGACAAATTCTTCGGATCCGCCATGCGTTTGAGCTGATAGATGTAATCATCGGAAATCAGCTCACGCGTGCCCGTCTCCGTGAAATCATCCAGAGTTCGATACCGGGCACTGTCTTCGGCACTGTCGAAGCGATAAAGCGGTCTCCCATTGGCGTCGGTAGCGAATGCCGGATGCGGCTGGTACCTGATGCCTGACTTGATTTCCAGCTCATAAACACTGAATGCCAACTCAGGAGCATCCTCATCGACCGGATTGCCATCGTGATCGGTGTAGGTAATGGTCGGCATTTTGGTCAGGGTATTGGGTTCCAGCTCATAGGGCCGTTTGAGGTAATGATATTGCAACGGCGGATCGTAAATCTGGTCAATAAACCGGCTTTCATCGGCACTGTAGGCACGCACCGGGTCGAGGTGCTTTGGGCGACCACTGAAGCTGTTGTAAATAACGTTCCCGGCGCTCTCGCCCTCCGGGTGCGGGTCATTCCATTGCCGATCACCGCAACCGGTTAACCAAAAGCCGGATAATGCCAGTAAACTGGCCATCAGTAACCCAGAGACAGACGCTGACGGATTCTTCAAAAGACAGGATTCCCAAACAACACATGCGATGCTTATAACAAAGCATGGGATAGCCAAATGTCTGGAAAGTTTGCCAAGAATTCAGAAAGAGGCAAGGCAAGGGAACAAATAAGGTCTGATCATCTCCCACACCAGTGCCTTGTGATCACACATTTTGCACATTTGACGGTTATTATTCTCACCTGTAATCACTCAGATATCAGCCAATGACATCCAGACTCTTTTCACGGCCTTGCTGCGCGCCATTATCTTCCCGAACCCGCTACGACATGTCATCGCTCTCACCCTGCGGAATGTCGGGAGCAACCGGTCGCCTGTTCAACACCATCAAAATCCTGTTACTGACCATCGGAATATCCAGCTGTGGGGCGTCGTCATCAGGCGAACCAGCACCGACAGAGGCCGTGATGCTCGATGTCGTCGGCAACAGCATTCCCGCCTGGTCAGCCGGTGTTGAGGATGGCATTCCATCGTATGCCCGGAAGGTAACGGTGACGGACTTTGGTGCGATCGCCAACGATGGTCGCGATGATACCGCCGCGTTTGAAGCGGCCATCGCAGAAGCGGCCGGGCAAGGCGCGGTGGTGATACCTGAAGGACAGTTCCATCTGTCCCGTTCCCTTACGCTGCCGTCAGAAACCGTGTTGCGCGGCAGCGGCCCTGCTACAGAACTCCTGATTTACCACGCCGATGACGCTTTTGTCGTATTGGGCAGCGGCAGCGGCAACGAAGAAGCCAGTGCAGAGTCCGGCTACATCAATGTGACGTCGGGTGCGACCAGGGGATCGATGCAGGTGGAAGTCAGCAATGCCGACGGTTTCAGCGTCGGGGACGGGATTGAGCTGGTTCAGGGCTTCGATGCCGAGCTGCATCTGACGCAGGCCACCTGGGACGTCAGCTGGGGCAAACGCCTGATTGGTCACTTCACCGAAGTTCTGGCCATCAATGGCAATAGGCTGACACTCGCCGACCCCGTCCGTATCGACATGGACGCCAATCTGGGGATCTGGGCCGCGCCCGTCCGATATACGGAATACAGCGGCTTCGAAAACTTCCGGGTTGAGCGCCAAAGCGACAACGACGGCCACATATTCAGCATCAAGTACGCCAGCAACATCTGGCTGGACGGGATTGAGTCGGACAATGCCGATCGCTGTCACGTCGCCGCTGGCCAGGGCCGACGACTGGAAATTCGCAACAGCAGTTTCCAGAACGCCACAGATTATGGCGGTGGTGGACATGGCTATGGCGTTGATCTGTCATCGCGACAGACTGGCTCGCTGATCATCCACAACCGTTTCAATCACCTGCGCCATGCGCTGGTGTTGCATTTGGGGGCCAACGGCAATGTGGTGGCCTACAACCATTCCAGCGACGCGTATCAGGACAGCGGTGCAAACTGGCTCCCCGATGACTTTACCCTGCATGGCCACTACGCATTCTCGAACCTGATCGAGTCCAATCATCTGGAAGGCGTGTCCATCTCAGATTACTGGGGCCCGACCGGGCCTGATAACGTATTCCTGCGCAACTATTTGACGCGTGATCCAGTGGCCGCTTACGACCATTCGGAAAACCAGATTCTAATCAGCAACCAGTTGCCGGACCCCGGCATGGAACTGGACACCACCATTGATCCGGCCAGCTGGTCACTCGTCGGTAACAGTCACACACTGGAAGGCATGCCAACGAACGCCACTTACGCCGACCAGATTCCCGACAGCCTGTTTTTCGACTCAGCCCCCGACTTTTACGGCGATCTTCCCTGGCCGTCACTGGGGGCCGATATCGACGCTGAACAGGCCTTCGTGCCCGCCGAGAGTTTGTAAACGCGTGCGGATCACCCCAGTGATCCGCTGGCCGCATTCTGATGCTTGTACTGAACCCAGGCGATAAAGCCAAAGGCCGGAATGTTCATCAACAATCCGTACATCAATGGAATCATGGCCAGCTGCGGCTGTTGCAACAACGTCATCGCCACCATCATGGCCGTACCGGCATTCTGAATGCCGGTTTCCATCGCTACGGTACGTACATCCGCTGCTGCCAATCCGGCCTTGCTCGCCACCAGATAGGCAATCACCAACGCCACGCAAGACAACCCCAGTACGGCGATACCATTCACCGATGCCATATCCATAACCAGTGGCAAGTTGGTGGCAATCAGCAAAATAATCACACTGATCATGGCCATGGTTGCGACCTTCTTGGCCATGGGTTCAACCCGTTGTGCCCAGTTGGCCGCAAAGTGACGAATTCCCATTCCGACCAGCACCGGGACCAGGGTGACGACCACCAGCTGCATCACCATCACACCGAGAGGCATTGTGAATGCTGCGAGCTGACCGCCACTGGCTTCGGTATAAGCCATAAACAGCACTGGTAATGTAAACGGAACGATCAGACTGGTAATGGCCGTCAGGCTAATGCTGAGCGCCACATTACCTCGTGCCAGATAGCTGAACAGGTTGGACGTCGCCCCTCCCGGGCACAACGACAACAGGAATAGCCCAGCCGCCGCCAGTGCTGACAAATCAAACAGGACAATCACCAGCAAGGCCAGTATCGGCAGGCCACACATCTGCAACCCAAGGCCCAACGCAGCGGACAAGGGATGGCGGGCCACGTCGGTAAAATTACGAATCGTCAGCCCCAGCCCCATGGACAACATGATCATCGCCAACACCACTGGCAAAGCGACCTGCGAAACAATTTGCTGCATGTGTGTGCCTCCCGGGCATCTTCCTGAATGTATTCGGTGCAACTCAAACCGGCGCTATGATTCCACTTCTTGATTTAATCACCAAGACAGCGATCGCAATTCCTACAAAAATCAAAGGCTTCCAGCACCGGGTTTCGAACTCCAAGGTAGGCAGTGCAAAGTGGATGCCGGATAATGCCGATTTCTACTTCTCACTGGATCTGAACATGTTGCATTACTGGTGGCAGGCGGCGCGCCCCAAAACCCTGCCAGCCTCGGTCGGCCCGATACTGCTGGGCACTGCCCTCGCGTCCACCGTCACAGACATCAGCTGGGTGGTTTTTCTGGTGACCCTGATCTGCGCAATGTCACTGCAGATTGCCGTCAATCTGGCCAATGACCTGTTCGATGGGCTCAGCGGCGTCGATGACGACAATCGTCTTGGCCCCCCCAGAATGGTGCAATCCGGCCACATCAGCCCTGATCAAATGAAACTCGGCCTGGGGCTTTGTACGTCGGTTGCCGTGGCCTCCGGCCTGGTGCTGGTCTCATTCGCAGGTTGGGAATTATTTCTGATCGGGACAGGTTGCGTGCTGGGCGTTTTTGCCTATAGCGCCGGACCCGTTCCACTGGCGTCCTGCGGCCTTGGCGAAGCCACCGTTCTGGTGTTTTTCGGTTGGGTGGCTGTGATCGGTTCCTACTACCTCCAAACGGAGAACGTCAGTCTGATTGCTTTTTTGTTCGGCACCGCCAGCGGACTCTTCAGCGCTGCGATGATGCTGGTGAACAACCTGCGTGACCTCACAACCGATGAAGCGGCGGGCAAAGTCACACTGGCGGTGCGGCTGGGCGAAACCCTCACCCGAGGTCTTTACATCGTCATGATTTTTACAGCGCTGGTGTTCCATATGCTGGCGGCCAACACCTCCGCCTGGCATATGCTGATTCCACTCGCAGTTTGTGCTGCTCCGATGCTAAAACTCATTTCTGCGATCAGGAGCCAGGCAGGCCAGGCCCTGAACGGCGTACTCGCCAATACTGCCAAACTGGGATTGATCTATTGCATCAGCACATCAGCCGTATTGATGACCCTATAACGGGTGTACAAACGCAATGAATCGTCTAACCTGTTGGCATGAGACTAATAATAATCAGCGACACGCACGGTCAGCACGAATCCATGGATATCCCGGATGGCGATGTTCTGATCCACGCGGGCGACTTCACCGAACACGGCACTCTGGTTGAAGCCGAAGAGTTTGATCGCTTTCTCGGCAAGCTGCCTCACAGCCACAAACTGGTGATTGCCGGGAACCATGACTTCGCCTTTGAAACGCACCCGGAGCTGGCGGCAGCGGTGATGACGCGCTCAACCTATCTGTGCGACGAAGCCATTGAAGTTGGTGGCAGACTGTTCTACGGCAGTCCGTGGCAACCCTGGTTTATGAACTGGGCTTTCAATCTGCCTCGTGGGGAAGCATTGGCAGAAAAGTGGCAGTTAATTCCCAAAGATACCGATATCCTGATCACCCATACGCCTCCCTTTGGTCAGGGAGACATCATTTATTCCGGTGAGCACGTCGGTTGTGAAGAACTGATCAAATTCACGGAAGAGATACGCCCCGAACTCCATATCTTCGGGCATATTCACGAGAGCTACGGCATTACGCAAAACGCTGATACGCGGTTTATCAATGCCTGCAGTTGCAATACCAAAAACAAGGCGGAGAACCCGGTGCTGGTGATTGATATCTGATTCGCTGGAGCGGCTTTGGCGCGGCCAAAAACTGGCCGTGCCAGCCGTCAATTGGAATGGAGTCGGTTGGGATCTATCTGTTTGTACAAGAAAAAACAGCTGGTCAGCTATTATTCCGTTGTCGCCAATACTTCCAGCACCACCGACTTGTTACCAACCCGAAGAATTCTGGCCTTGCGGGTTACGGAATCGCTTTTTTCATCCTGAAGTTTCACAACGTCGCCAATCTCATATTCGCTCTTGTCGACTTTGCGGTACATTTTCGAACCGGGTTCCAAATGGGCAACACCTTCCAGCTTGATCGCCGGTGGCTGCTCTGCCAGTACAGCAGTTGAAATGAACGCCAGAATGCCAGTCAGTAGCCATGCTTTCATGCGAGTACCTCCTCTTGTGTTATTTCGCTCGGGCAGCAGTCAACAAAGAGAAGGGTACACATCCAGAGTCAAATAATACTTTGGTCAACAGGGTCACATATCAATAATTGAGAACCTGTTCCGGGATGAAAGCAACAAATCCTGCCATTGCCGTCAACCAGCCGTACCCAAAGCGGGTCAAAAACTGACTGTCCATTCAGGCAGCCAATCCAGCGCCCAGACTTCCAATGCCTTGTCACCTCCGGTCAAAACCAGCCCCCCCAGCAACAGCATGATGATACCCAGGACTTTTTTGGCGGTATCGGCACTGCCAGTCACCTGCCCGGACATCTTGCGCAGTACCTGACGAGAGGTCAGTCCTACGGCCACCAGAACGCTGGCAGTGCCCAGGCCAAACATCAGCATGGTGACGAACGCCATGCCCAGACTCTCTCCTGTTGAAGCCAGGGCAATGGCCGCTCCCAGAGTTGGTCCCACACACGGCAGCCAGACGATACCGGTCAACAGGCCAATACCAAATGGTCCGGCCCAATCCATACTGGCCGTATTGATATTGGCTTTCGACATCCAGCCGGACAACCGCACTGACACAGCGTTAGACAAAGCCGGGATCACCAGAATCGCGCCCGCCACCAGCAGCAGGGATGCAGAAATGTAACGGAAGAATTCCGGGTTAATGTTCAGCTGCACCAGCACGTAAGTGAGCAAAGAACCGGCAATGGCGAACGACAGACTCAGGCCACCGCCAAGCGCCAATACCCCGACTCGTCCGCTGTTGCCGGCGGCGCTGACCGTCATTGGTAACAGCGGCCAAACGCAGGGAGACAGAATACTGACCACGCCAGCCAGAAACGCCAGCGGTAATGCACCTCCATCCAGCATCAATCAGCACTCCTTGATGTTGCTGGTCAGGGCATCGTTGATCGCTGACGCACGCGTTTCAGCGACACTGAACCAGACGCGCTTGCCTTCGTTATACAGCACCAGAGTGGATTGACGTGGTGCCTTGAAGTGTGTGACCCACTCTTTCTGGTCGTCGAAGTCCACCTTCAAAATGGTCAGGTTGCACTGGGAGTGGTTTTGCTGAAATTGCGACAGAATCTTGCCCTGACGCTTGCAGGTCGGACACCAGACGGCGTGTACATCAATCAAAACCGGTGCGCCTTGCGCCTGCAGCACATCAAAGCGTTCCTTGGTAAAACTTTCGGTGGTGCCAGCCGCGCTGGCCAGCTGGGTAAACGCTGCCATCAGAACCAACAGTGGCAACAGCATTGTCTTGCGAAGGGTCAGGAACATACTCAGTCTCCGTATCAGTAGTGTTGTGATAGAGACTGAGTCGCAGGAAGTGATTTGTTATTACAGTTAGCTATCAATTATTTTTTGATTGCAACACCTTGCGCACCAGCTCAGCAGTCGATTTCACCCCCAGCTTTTGCCGAATGGCGGTCGCACGATTAGCGACAGTTTTGGCGCTGATCCCCAGTTCTTCAGCAATCTGCTGATTGCCCTTGCCTTCAATCAGACGATCGGCAATGTCCCGCTCCCTCGGCGGCAACTGGTTCATCAGAATTCCCGTCGCCAGCGGTATGGCACTGGCCGGGGTCAGGCTGGAAAAACGATCATCAATAAAGGTTTTTCCGGCAACAACCGCATTCACTGCTTCAATCATCAAGGGAGGCGGACTGGATTTGGACAGGTAACCCAGGGCACCAGCGGCCAGAGCCTCTTCAATGACGGTGCTTTCCTCGTACATGCTGAAAATCAGAATGCGGGCGTCCGGATGGCGTGCCAGAATCTGACGGGTAGCTTCAATGCCGCTCATATCCGGCATATTGATATCCAGGATCACCACATCTGGTGACTCGGCGTGATAGAGCAAGGCGGCATCGGTGCCAGAAGCTGCCTCCACAACGGTCACCGATGCAATCATTGCCGACAGCAAGGCACGATATCCCTGCCTGACGACAGCATGATCATCTGCAAGCAGAATCTTCATAAATTCAATTCCAAGTCCAACCTGTTTGTTGCGTTCAAAAGCTCATCCCTCTTTCCGTTCCAGTTTTGGAAGGCAAGCCCGAACTTCCACGCCCCCGGCGGTATTCGGTGACACAACCAGTTTTCCACCCAATGCGCGACAACGCTCTTTCATCGACCGGATGCCAAAACCGGTCTGGGTCTGCGTCTGAAAACCCTGACCGTTGTCTTCAACCGAAATCTGATACCCCAAGGGGACTTCTTTCAAAGTCACCACCACGTGGGTGGCGTCGGCGTGTCGCACGGCATTGTTCAACGCTTCCTGCAACAGCCGGTATATTTGTGTGGCGCTGTCCAGTGACCACTCTGGCCACTCACAATCATTGTCGGCAATTTGACAGGCTACGCCAGTTCGCACTTCCAGCCCTGCCATCATATCCGACACCGCCGCCCTCAGACCCAATTGCTCCAGCTGTACCGGATACAGGTTGTGAATAATTCGCCGAAACCCCTGATCAATGGCATCACAGGCCGTCACAATCTGCTCACTGATGGTGGCCAGCTGGTCAGGATTGTCCTGTTGATACGGAATCAGATACCCCTGGGCACGAATGCCGGTGACCTGCTGGCCCAGACCGTCATGTAATTCTCGCGCCAACGCCGCCCGCTCCTGTTCCTGCACCTGCATCAGGGTCTGGGTCAGGTGCTGGTTTTCCCGTTCGGACTTCTCCAGCTCAGACGCCATATCGTTGAAGTGGCTGGCAATGGCGTTGACTTCCGGGATGCCATAGCGACCCAACCGAGCTTGAAAGTCACCGTGTTGAACCTGTTCCAGCGCCGCCAGAATCTGCTCCAGTGGCCGAATACCCGCCCGGACACCAAAGAAAATCGCCAGGTTGGACACCAGTGCGCTGCCAATAAACAGCCAGAACAGCTGTCTGGCCGAGTCCCAGACCTCGGCAATTTCATCGGAGTCATCCGGAACCAGCGTCAACGACCGGCCACCACTCTCGGTCAGCGAAAGCGAATAGCCCCGGTCGGGATGATCCAGCCACTGCACAAACCAGCCTGGAGGCAAATCGTGCGTCTCTGTTCCGTCCAGATCACTGGCCGGAATGTCCTGACCGTTTTCCTGCAAACGCATATGACGCAGACTGCCACCTACCAGCGTCAGGATTTCGCGGGTTTTACCCGACTCGATCAGAGCTTCAACCACCGGACGCATGGCTTGCTGTTCGCGCAATACATCCTCTCTCCCCTGCTCAAGCAGGGCCACCATGCTGACCGTCAACGCAATCGCGAAGGCAACGTTGATCATCAGCAAAATGCGCGATACAGCATTCATCGGTACGCTCCCAGGACTGGCGATTATTCACACGGAAACCGCTAAAGAGAAAAGGCTCCACTGCATACTCGATCCATCGAAGAGCACACAGGGAGCCTGTATTACGAAAAAACCTGCCTGTTTTTCTGTCAGTACCTTCAACAAAGCAACAGGCAGTTTGCGCTCAACCTCAGAAGGCTATTTTTACACCACCTTTAAAGGTACGCGGCGCACCCGGGCCAACAAAACGGTCGTCATCGAAGTCATCGTAGGCTTCTTCAAGCACTTCATCCGCTTCTCCGTAGACACCGAAGGTCTCGTATTCCTTGTCGAATACGTTGGCAACCCGTGCGTAGACTTCAACCGTTTGAGTTGGCTTGTAAGCCGCTCGCAGGTTAACAACGCTGTAGCCATCCAGCTGCTCGTTTTCGTTCGCTTCGTCACCGCGGTAGTACTGGCTGCTGCGGTATTGCACATCCGCACCCACACTCAGCTGCTCCAGTACATTCCAGTCAGCCGCCAGTTTGACATTGTGCTCTGGCAACCCGGGAATACGATCCCCGGCTTCAACCTGACGGTTCGGGCCTTGCGGGTTGTTCGGGCTGAAGGAAATGTAAGGCGTTTCAAAGGTCGCACGCATCCAGGTGTACGCTGCCGCAACACGAACGCTGTCCCAACCACCGGACAGAGTCAGCTCGGTACCCAGGCGCTTGGTCTTGCCAACGTTGGCGAAGTAGCCTTCGGACGGCAAGCCACCTGCCTGCTGGAAGATGATGTCATCGTGGTTAACCGAGTGGAACAGGCCAGCGTGCCAGCGCCACTGATTGCTGTCGTTGCTGATTTGTCCTCGCAGGCCGGTTTCAACACTCTTGGTGACGACCTGTTCCAGTGGTGGATCGGAAACGAAACCGTTCGGCAATTTACAAGGATCATCCTCGTCCGCACAGCTCAGTTCCGCCGGGCTTGGGGCGCGAGATGCTTCGCTGTAGCTGACGTAGCCGGACATCTGATCGTCAAAGGCGTACGTCGCACCAGCCATCGGGTTGAAACGGCTGAAGGTGTGATCGCCGTTCAGAGAGCCTTCGCCCTCTTCGATCAGGTCCTTCATTTCAACATCAGTCTTGCTGTAACGACCACCAACGGTAACGCTCAGCTGGTCGTCCAGCTGAAGGGTGTCGGTAAAGAACACGCCGATGTTCTGAACTTCAGTATCCAGCTGTACTTCCGATTCGGCGTCGTACAGACCAACGCCCTCGGTACCACGGTCATCGCCCGGATTACTGTTGCGCAGTTCAGCGAACTCGGTACGTGAACGGAACTCAATGTCAGCACGATCCATGCTCACACCCACAACCATCAGATTGTCGTAGCCCGCAACGTAGTCGCTGATGCTGGCTTGCAAGGCGAAGCCCATGCTCTTCTGGCGTGTCTTGGACGTATTCACAGTGCCATCGAGGTCGTCTGCTTCCAGATCCTGTCCGGTGGCATCGGCGATTTCATCCAGCGTCTCGTCTTCGTCGTAGCCCAGGAAGTGAACCGGCTCCAGTTCGCCTTCCATTTCCTCACCACCTTCTTCCTCTTCTTCGCCCTCTTCGCCTTCACAGAGGGTTTCGAACTCTCCGACGTCACATTCTTCGTAGTCGCTGTCATCACCGTTCAAGGTATTGGTGGTGTTCGAGCGAACGTAGACGTTACCAGCGATCTGGACAGTATCGGAAACCCAGTGCTCAGCGTCGATTGCAAAGTAGTTCAGGCGATTTTCGGTCTGATCCGGGTGGGTATAGATGGCTTCACGGCCTTCAATGTCCATCAGCTCGATCGGAACAGCGCCGTTACCAATCATCTGGTTGTCATCAAGCAAGGCCGTCAGGTTGACCTGTGTTTCGGAATTCTTCCAGCTAAGAACCGACAGCAATTGCTTGATTTCACTGCCCGAATTGTCTCGCCAGCCATCCTCTTCTTCCTTGTTGGCAACGAGGTAGTAACCCCATTGTTCATCAGAAGATTCATCCATGGCGAAGTTTCTGCCACTTTGCAGTTGCATCTGGCGATAGCCAAACTGGCCCGCTCCCAGCTCAACTTCGTTGCCGGAGTAGCTGAAACCGTCTTTCAATTTAACGGCCAGGGAACCGCCCAGCGTGTTCTGACCAAACAGCGGGTTGGAACCTGAGAACAGATCCATTGAGCCAATCGCGTCGGTTGGCAGCAGATCCCAGTTCACAGTGTCACCAAACGGTTCGTTAAACCGAACACCATTCAGGTACAGCGACAGACCTTGAGGCAAGCCCAACAGTGGCGAAGCCGTAAAGCCCCGGTACTGCACGTCTGGCTGATACGGGTTGTTAACTGCTTCGTTGATGGTCACGCTGCCCAGGTTGTAGCGCAAGTGTTCTGCCAGATTCAGGGCCTGGCTTTTTTCGAGGTCTTCAGCACTGACGCGCTGAATCTGGGATGGAATCAGGTCTGCATTGATGGCAACACCGGAAACCGGGGTGGTTCCAACCACGATCATCTCTTCGATCTCACCGTCCTTGTGATCATCTGCATGCGCGGCTGTAGACAGCCCAAGCGCTGCTGCCATATGCACCAGCAGGATTTTCCTCGGTAGCGAGGACAGGAAATTTGGGTGGCTCATTGTTATTGTGCTCGTGTTTAAACCAATTTATGTTTTCCACAAGCAGTATGGAATCGGGACAAAATCCCTACCCTTCCCATTCAGTCGCCGCTTCCTGATTCCTTGGATTCCATCCCACGGAATGGGGAATTTTTCCCTATAATGGTTCTGAAGCTATACAAAATAAGCACTTAAAACTGAGCCAAAGTAGCAAATATACTACTTTTGGCCCCCAATCAGCGCGCCAAGGTAGGATACCGGGAGAACACGACGGGCTGTGTAATAATCCAATAACAATAACGAATTCAGGAGTACCCGCCATGTACCGGACAGATGACCCAGAAACGTCTACCGGAAATGGAGATTCCCCCCAAAGCACTCCTGTCAATGACGTCTCAGAGCATGAATCCATGACAGAATCTACCGAACCATCCTATCAGCTTCTGATTGCTGACGATCATCCACTGTTTCGAGAAGCCATGGCCGATGTGGTCTGCAATCGTTACCCGGATGCCGAAATTCTCGAAGCTGAAAACCTGGAAAGCGCAGTAGAACTGGCCGAGGCCAATGAGGATCTTGATCTGATATTGCTCGACCTCAACATGCCGGGCATGAACGGTCTCAACGGCCTGATCCAGTTGCGCAACGAATCCCCAACCATTCCTGTGGTTATTATCTCCGCCGAAGAAGACAAGAACACTGTACTTCAGGCCATGACATATGGTGCAGTGGGCTTCATCATCAAGTCACTGCCAAGACAGCAGATGACGCAGGCTATCGAACAGGTGCTGGCGGGCCAGGTGTATCTGCCATCTGACGTCATCCGTGCCGCCGATGATGGTCGCTCGCGCCAGCGTCGCCAGCAGGACGACAATCACCTTCCTCCGGAAATGCTCAACAGCCTGACTCGCCGTCAGCTGCTGGTACTGGAGCGCATGGCCAGCGGCGAATCCAACAAACAGATTGCCTACAACCTCTCGATTGCAGAAACCACGGTAAAAGCCCACGTATCGGCCATTCTTCGCAAGCTGAACGTCCACAACCGTATTCAGGCTGTACTCGCTGCCAGCAACGTCGACTTCAATCACTACCTGCGTCGCTGATACCGAACTTCCCTGCCTCGCAGGGAAGCGTCTTCACATCAAATACCCTGTTTGAAAGCAGAGAACAGGAATCACAATCCTGAACTCTCGGCCAAACCAAAATCCCCGCAGAAGCGGGGATTTTTAGGAATTCCAAAACAGTTCTGTTTGTTTAAGCACCCGAATCCTACGGATTCAATCGCTGGATTACCCAGTCTTCATCCTGCTTAACATACTCGACCCGGTCATGCAGTCGGTATGCCCCGCCTTGCCAGAACTCAATGCGTTCCGGAACCAGTCGATAGCCCCCCCAGTATTCTGGCAATGGTACGTCCTGACCATCGTATTGATCCTTGATTTCCTCAAACTTCTGTTCCAGTTCAAACCGGTTGACAAGTGGGCGACTCTGTTGCGAAGCCCAAGCACCCAACTGACTTTCACGCGGTCGTGAGTGGAAGTAGCTTTCGGCTTCTTCGCGGCCGATTTTTTCGACAGAGCCCTGAATCTGCACCTGACGTTCCTGATTGATCCAGAACATATGGATGCTGGCTTTGGCGTTGGCCGCAAAGTGCTGGCCCTTGTTGCTCAGGTAGTTTGTGAAGAATACAAAGCCATTTTCATCATAGGCTTTGAGTAACAAGATGCGCTGCCACGGCTGGCCGTTCGCATCAACACTGGCAACGGTCATAATGGTCGGTTCAATCGGCCCGGTGGCTCGGTAGTCTTCAAACCAGGCGTGGAACTGGGTCAGCGGATGTGGTGCAACTTTCCTTTCATCCAGATGGCCCTGGGTGTATTCCTTGCGAATATCACCTAAATCAATCATGTCGTAACCTCTTGTCTATTCGCGAGTCTCTGGTGCGGATAAGTGCAGGTGCCGACTGCACGACACTCGAACTCAACCATCCACACCTGAATAATCGACCCATTATACGTCGACGGGTTCGACGAAAGGCGCGCCGCGTCAATCCCGCATCCGGTTATTGGGTTGGTTATTGTATGATGCGCGCGGTTTTCAGTTAAAAGGTCGGAATCATGTCTGAACAGAATTACCCGACGGCGTCTCTTTCCCGTCGTCTGGCGGCGCTGGGCTACGACAGTCTGGTGCTGATTTCTCTTTATATCATCATGGGATTTGTGCTGGTGGGCATCGCCACAGCGCTGAACGATGGTAATCCACCGGGGGCATTCCCGATGGCCGTGAACCTGTCGGTGATGTTCACCATCTGTTTTTTCTACTACAGCTCGTCCTGGCGTCGCGGTGGCCAGACCATTGGAATGAAGGCCTGGCGTATCAAACTGATCAATAACGAAGCCAAGCCCATTCAACTGAGCCAGTGCATGCTCAGAACCGGCATTGGTTTCTTCTCTCTGGTTGTGTTCGGGCTGGGTTTCTTATGGCCGCTGTTCGACAAGAAACAGCGCACCTGGCACGACATGGCGTCGCTAACACGCGTTGTGTTTATTCCGAAGGTGTAGATCTTTTTTAAACCGATATCCCGCTGGCTGCGGGATATCTCAATTGACCGGCCAGAAGGCAGCAGCTATCAGCCGGTCTTTCTCATCAGCGCCAGTCCAATGGCAAGGCATCCGGTAATCGGGATCACACTGGCCCAGACCGGCTCAAATCCGAACACGATACTGGCCGGTGCCAGCAGTTCCTCAGCGTACTTGTAGATCAGCCCCACCAGTATGCCGGTGAAAATCCGGTAACCCGGCGTCACGCTTCTGAGTGGCCCGAAGATAAAGGAAATCCCCAGAATCACCAGGGCGAAGGTGCCAAGAGGCTGAGTGATCTTGCGCCAGAACGACAGCAGGTAATTGTCAGCATTCAGCCCCTGCTCTTCCAAATACCGGGTATAGCTGTAGAGATTGGAAATCGACATATCTCGCGGTTGCACCATCACCACCGAGAGACTTTCCGGGGTCAGACCGGTTTCCCAGTCTTGCAGCTCCGAGCGGGTTTCGGTGTTCTGCAAACGACCGAGTTTCAGATCCGTCACCTGCTCCATTTCCCAGTGGTCACCCTGAAAACGGGCCAGTTCCGCAGTCCGAATACGCTGCAGCTCCTGCTCTTCGTCGAAATCAAACAGGGAAACGCCGTGTAAAACACCGGAAGTTTCCACCGCAGTAAAGCGCATAAAGGTATTACCTTCCCGATGCCAATAGCCTTTGCCCTTGTTCGACAGCAAATCGCCCTTGCCCTGAGCCACGGCCTTGTTCGACTGGGCAATACGCTCCAGAGTGGGAATGGCAAATTCCGCGGTTGCCATGCTGATCGCCATCAACAGTGCCATGGGTTTGATCACCGCCAGGGTAATGCGCCAGACCGACACTCCGGCTGCACGCATCACGGTCAGTTCACTGCTGGCAGCCAAGCCCCCCAGTCCGGCCAGACAGCCGATCAGGCAGGCCAGTGGCATGTATTCATAAGCCCGGCGCGGCAAACGCAGCCCCATAAATTGCAGCGCTTCAAAGAATTGATAGCCGTTTTTGAGCTGATCCAGCTCGTCGACCAGGGTGAAGATGGCATCCAGACCAACGATCACCACCACTACCACCAGCGAGGCCATCAGTACGTGGCGCGCTATATAAGCATCCAGGTGTCTCATAGTGTTTTCACCTTTCTGCGACGCAGCCACTCAGGCATGAGCAAAATTCCCAAGGCAATAATCAGATACACCAGATGCAAGCTCCACAGGCCAATTTCCGGTGCCAGTCGGCCTTTTTCAATCATTCCGGTCATGGCAATCAGCAACGAGATGTACACCATAAACAGCACAATGGCCGGGAACAGCCGAGCGAAACGCCCCTGTCGTGGTTGCACTCTGGACAGAGGTACCGCCAGCAGTGTCACGATCGGCACCATCAGAATCACCGAGATGCGCCACTGCAACTGGGCCTGATGTTTGGGGTTTTCGGAGCCGATCAAATCCAGCGTTGGCACAGCTTCTTTACGCAATTTCCGGCGTTCGTCCAGCTCATCGGCGATCTTGACGCCATAGCGATCAAACTCCAGCGACTGAAACGCCATGCTGCCCGGTGTCCAGTCGTAGCGTTTGCCTTCGTGCAGTTCGAGGAAGCGCGAACCGGTTGTGTCGCTGACGTACTGGGTACCCCGATCCGCCACAATCAGACTGTAACCATCGGTAATAAAGACCTTGTTCATCTCGGTTTTATCGTCCGAGAGCGACTCGGCGTAGGTCACCCGCGAGCCCTTTTTCATACTCTGGAAGCGTCCCGGCACCAACAGTTCGAATTCAGTCATGGTGGCCTGCTTCTGATACAGGGCTTCCATTTTAGAGGCACCCAGCGGGCTCAACACCAGACTGAACAGCCCCACCAGCAGCATCAAGGCACCAGCAGGCACTGCGGTATAGGCCAGCAAACGTCGTTCGGAGAATCCGGTTGCTGTCAGCACCGCCATTTCGTTATCGGCGTAGAAACGTCCATACGCCATCAAGATGGCGATGAACAACGCCAACGGCAGAATCATTTCAAGGAAGTACGGCAGGCGCAGCACCAGAGTGTAGAACACGATTTCCAGCGATACTTCACCGGCAGCGGCGGATGCAAGCTGTCGAATCAGACGGCCACTGAGCAGAATCATCAGCAGCACAATGGTGACCGCGAACAGGGAACTGCCCAGTTCCCTGGCCAGATAACGAAAAATAATCAAGGGGTTGCACTCTTGCCAGTACCACTGTCTTGCTCGACAGCGGCTCGTCTATTATTCAAAATCAAATCACCCTGTAAGACTCTCTGCCCGAACCCCGGTCAAATTCCGGGTTCAAAAGCGGAGTCGGAACTCACAATCAGGGCGGCTGACACCCAACTGTCGGCTGCGTTTCAGGAGCAAGCATGCAATACCAATTCACCGAAGACGCCATCACAGACATTCAGAGCAGCTGTATTGTGGTCACTCTCGACCAGTCAGGCAAGCTATCACAGGCCGCACAGGCCATTGATGAGGCGAGCCAGGGCTTTATCAGCCAGCGCGTCGAAGAGCGTGACATTCAGGGCAAGCTGGCTGAAACCCTGCTGTTGCCGGGCGTCAGTGGCATTCAGTCCCGTCGCGTACTGCTGGTTGGCACCGGTAAAGACGAGCTGACAGCAACGTCAGCACGCAAGATCCTTGCGGCAGTAGCCAAGGCAACAGCTGCACTGGAAGGTTCCATTGCACTGGCACTCTCTGAGTTGGCCACTGCTGCTCTGACCGCCGATTGGCTGACCGAGCAAAGCGCAATTGCCTTCGCTGACGCACAATACCGTTTCACTCATACCCTGTCTGCCAAGAACGAAAAGCCCGCAGCTGAGGCGCTGATCTGGGTCGGTGCGGATACCAGCGCTGCCTTCACCCGCGGACTGGCCATTGCCAACGGCATCCAGACCGCCAAAGAGCTGGGCAATATGCCGCCCAACATTTGCACCCCAAGCTATCTGGCCGAGCAAGCCACTGAGCTGGCTGCGGATGCCAGGGTTGAAACCCAAATCATCGACGAAGCTGAAATGGAAGCCATGGGCGCGGGTGCATTCGTTTCAGTGGCCAAGGGTTCAGTGGAACCGGGCAAGCTGATCATCATGAAATACACCGGTGCTGGCGAGAATGCGCCTTACCACATGGTTCTGGGCAAGGGTATCACCTTCGACAGCGGCGGCATCAGCCTGAAACCAGGCGCCAAAATGGACGAAATGAAGTACGACATGTGCGGCGCAGCGTCCGTCATGGGCACCATGAAAGCCATTGTCGAACTGCAGCCCGATATGAATATCATTGGCATGATCACCAGCGCCGAAAACCTGCCTG
>PBNY01000010.1 GCA_002723385.1 Oceanospirillaceae bacterium
CAAGGGCGCTGTTGACAAGATGGGCATCGCGATCGGCAAGATGGTTGCAGAAGATCCATCGTTCCGCGTTGAGACCGACGAAGATTCCGGTGAGACCATCCTGAAAGGTATGGGCGAGCTGCACCTGGACATTAAAGTCGACATCCTGAAGCGTACCTACGGTGTTGAACTGATCGTTGGTGAGCCACAGGTTGCCTACCGCGAAACCATCACCCAGCCTATCGAAGACAGCTACACGCACAAGAAACAGTCCGGTGGTTCTGGTCAGTACGGTAAGATTGACTACCGCATCAAGCCAGGCGAGCCAGGCTCCGGCTTCACCTTCAGCTCGTCTGTTGTCGGCGGTAACGTTCCTAAGGAATTCTGGCCTGCAGTTGAGAAAGGCTTCAACAGCATGATGGACGAAGGTGTTCTGGCTGGCTTCCCGGTACTGGACGTTGAAGTTGAGCTGTTCGACGGCGCATACCACGCAGTTGACTCCTCCGCCATCGCGTTTGAAATTGCCGCGAAAGGTGCCTTCCGCCAGTCCATGCCAAAAGCCGGCGCCCAGCTGCTGGAACCAACCATGAAGGTTGACGTATTCGCTCCAGAAGACAACGTCGGTGACGTGATTGGTGACCTGAACCGTCGTCGCGGCATGATCGAGGACCAGGAAGCCGGCCCAACCGGCGTACGCATCAAGGCAGACGTTCCTCTGTCCGAGATGTTCGGCTACATCGGTCACCTGCGCACCATTACCTCTGGTCGTGGTCAGTTCTCCATGGAGTTCAGCCACTACATGCCTTGCCCACAGCAAATCGCTGAAAAGGTAATGGAAGAAGCCAAGGCAGCGAAAGAAGCCAAGTAAACACCACTTGACGACCTAAGCAGCCCAAAAAAACCCGCTTTATGCGGGTTTTTTTACATCCTCTCCGACACCCTCAAGAGACACAAAACCGGCAAACCATCACACCACAGGCTTCAGATATCCATGAGCATCCAGGTAATCAATAACCTGATGAGCCGCCACATCAACTGAAATACCATGATTGGCAATCCTGATTTCCGGCCTCTCAGGAATTTCATAAGGGGAATCGATGCCAGTAAAATTTTTAAGCTCCCCTTCTCGCACTCTTTTATAGAGGCCTTTGGGATCTCTTTTTTCGCAGACATCCAAAGGCACATCAATATAAACCTCTATAAACTCTCCCCCGACCAACATATCCCGAATCATCTTACGATTGGATTTGAATGGAGAAATAAATGCCGTCAACACAATCAGACCGGCATCCAACATCAAATTTGCAACCTCACCAACCCGGCGAATATTTTCAACCCTGTCACCCTTGCCAAACCCCAGATCAGAACACAACCCGTAACGAACATTATCCCCATCCATTAGATAAGTATGATGCAAACGCTCCGCCAATCTGACCTCAACAGCACTTGCGACGGTAGACTTTCCAGAAGCACTCAATCCCGTAAACCACAACAGACAAGGCTTCTGCCCTTTCATATCTGATCGAATTGATTTATCGACACCATGCTGATGCCAAACAACATTTTCATTTCGCACAAATACTCCTCGTCGCTTGCTACTGCCAAACACCCATATGAATAAAATGTGTTATCGCACCATTATGCAATGACCACCCACTTTCTCCCCGGAATATTCAGATCAGACACGACCAAGTTGCCCTTTCAGCCTCACCATAAAAGCCAGACACAAAAAAGCCCGCTTGATGCGGGCTTCTTCGAATGCAAGAGTTGCTAATCGATCCGAGAATTACTCAATGATCTTGGCAACAACACCAGCACCTACAGTACGACCACCTTCACGGATCGCGAAACGCAGACCTTCGTCCATCGCGATTGGGCAGATCAGGGTCACAGACAGCTGAACGTTGTCACCTGGCATAACCATTTCAACGCCTTCTGGCAGTTCAACAGCACCAGTCACGTCAGTAGTACGGAAGTAGAACTGTGGACGGTAACCTTTGAAGAATGGCGTGTGACGACCACCTTCATCTTTACCCAGTACGTAAACTTCAGAAGTGAACTTGGTGTGCGGAGTGATAGAACCTGGAGCAGCCAGAACCTGACCACGCTCAACTTCGTCACGCTTGGTACCACGCAGCAGTACACCAACGTTCTCACCGGCACGGCCTTCGTCCAGGATCTTGCGGAACATTTCAACACCGGTACAAGTCGTCTTGGTGGTTTCTTTAACACCAACGATCTCGATTTCTTCACCAGTTTTGACGATACCGCGCTCAACACGACCGGTAACAACCGTACCACGACCCTGAATGGAGAATACGTCTTCGATTGGCATAATGAATGCGCCGTCGATCGCACGCTCTGGCTCAGGGATGTACTCGTCCAGGGTTTCTACCAGCTTCTTGACAGCGGTAGTACCCATTTCGTTGTCGTCTTCGCCGTTCAGAGCCATCAGGGCAGAGCCTGGGATGATTGGAGTGTCGTCACCTGGGAAGTCGTATTCAGACAGCAGGTCACGCAGTTCCATTTCAACCAGTTCCAGCATCTCTGCGTATTCTTCAGAGTCTGCGCCGCCACAGTCTTCAGCCAGCAGGTCAGCCTTGTTCAGGAAGACCACGATGTAAGGTACACCAACCTGACGAGACAGCAGGATGTGCTCACGAGTCCGAGGCATTGGGCCGTCAGTAGAACCACACACCAGGATAGCGCCGTCCATCTGGGCAGCACCGGTGATCATGTTCTTAACGTAGTCAGCGTGTCCTGGGCAGTCTACGTGTGCGTAGTGGCGAGTTGGGGACTCATATTCCACGTGAGAAGTAGAGATGGTGATACCACGCTCACGCTCTTCTGGTGCATTATCGATACCTTCAAATGCAACCAGCTCGCCGCCCCATACTTCGGCACATACGCGAGTCAGCGCAGCAGTCAGAGTGGTTTTACCGTGGTCAACGTGACCAATGGTACCTACGTTTACGTGGGGTTTGGAACGTTCAAACGTTTCCTTAGCCATAGAACACCTCGTTCAAATATCTTGTAGCTGATTAAGCTCGTTTAATTACTGCATCGGCAACACTTGACGGTGCTTCCGCATATTTCTCAAATTCCATGGAGTAGGTCGCACGGCCCTGAGTTGCAGAACGCAGGTCAGTTGCGTAACCAAACATTTCTGCCAACGGAACAGAGGCGTTCACCACTTTGCCAGATGGCGAATCATCCATGCCAGCGATCAAACCGCGACGGCGGTTCAGATCACCAACCACATCACCCATGTAATCTTCAGGGGTGACAACCTCAACTTTCATCATAGGTTCCAGCAATACTGCATTGCCTTCAGTCGAAAGTTTTTTGGTTGCTTGCGAGGCGGCAATTTTAAACGCCATCTCGTTAGAGTCAACGTCATGATAAGAACCATCGAACAAGGTAGCCTTCAGGCCAAGAAGTGGGTAGCCAGCCAACACCCCATTCTTCATTTGTTCTTCGATGCCTTTTTCGACTGCCGGGATGTATTCACGAGGAATTGCACCGCCAACAATCTCATTTACAAACACCAAGCCTTCTTCCGACTCATCTTCCGTTGGTTCAAAACGAACCACAACGTGGCCATATTGCCCACGCCCACCGGACTGCTTGGCAAATTTGTTGTTAATCTCGACAGAACTGGTGATTTTTTCACGATAAGCCACCTGAGGCTTACCAACATTACACTCGACTTTGAACTCACGCTTCATGCGATCAACAATGATGTCGAGGTGCAACTCACCCATTCCGGAGATAATGGTCTGTCCGGACTCTTCATCCGTCTCAACCCGGAACGACGGATCTTCCTGAGCCAGTTTTCCCAGAGCAATACCCATTTTTTCCTGGTCTGCCTGAGACTTGGGTTCAACCGCCACCGAAATAACCGGCTCCGGGAACTCCATACGCTCAAGTGTAATGCGATTCTGTTGATCCTGATTACACAGAGTGTCGCCAGTCGTGACATCTTTCAGGCCGATCAAGGCTGCAATATCCCCCGCACGAACCTCCTTGATCTCCTCCCGGCTGTTGGCGTGCATCTGAACCATACGGCCAACACGCTCACGCTTGCCTTTCACCGGGTTCCAGACCGCATCACCCGACTGAAGCACACCGGAATACACACGGATGAAGGTCAGCGTCCCAACAAACGGGTCGGTAGCAATCTTGAAGGCCAGAGACGCAAACGGCTCGTCGTCAGAAGCATGACGCTCTGCAACGGTTTCGTCCTTATCGTCAAGAATACCTTCAATAGATTTCACCTCGGTCGGTGATGGCATGTACTCAATGACGGCATCCAGCACCGCCTGCACACCCTTGTTCTTGAAAGCAGAACCACAGGAAACCAAAACCACTTCGTTAGCCAGGGTGAGCTGACGCAGGGCAGACTTGATTTCTTCTTCAGACAAATCCCCGTTTTCCAGGTATTTATCCATATATTCGTCATTCGCTTCTGCAGCAGCTTCGAGCATCACCTCGCGCCACTCATCCGCAGCATCCTGCAAATCGGCGGGAATATCTTCGTAGGTAAAGGTAGTCCCCTTGTCTTCCTCACTCCACATGATGGCTTTCATCTTGATAAGGTCGACAACGCCTTTGAATTCATCTTCGGCGCCGATATTGATTTGAATCGGTACAGCAGTGGCGTTCAGTCGCTCTTTCAGCTGATCAACAACCATGAAGAAATCAGCGCCCGCACGATCCATCTTATTGACGAACACCATACGAGGCACTTCATACTTGTTGGCCTGACGCCAGACCGTTTCGGTCTGGGGCTGAACACCGGAAGATCCACACAACACAACCACCGCGCCATCCAGTACTCGCAGAGAGCGCTCTACTTCAATCGTGAAGTCAACGTGTCCCGGAGTATCAATGATGTTGATGCGGTGTTCATCGAACTGCTTGCCCATACCAGACCAGAAGCAGGTGGTCGCAGCGGAAGTAATGGTAATTCCGCGCTCTTGTTCCTGCTCCATCCAGTCCATGGTAGCGGCACCATCGTGCACTTCACCAATCTTGTGGGAAACACCGGTATAAAAGAGCACGCGTTCCGTTGTCGTGGTTTTACCCGCATCAACGTGCGCACAGATACCGATATTGCGGTAGCGTTCGATAGGAGTCGTACGTGCCACTGCCGTATCCTCGATTCAATTAAAAGCGATAGTGAGAGAAAGCCTTGTTCGCTTCAGCCATGCGGTGAACATCTTCACGCTTCTTAACAGCTGCGCCTTTACCTTCTGTCGCATCGATCATTTCATTCGCCAGACGCTGGGCCATGGACTTTTCACCACGGGAGCGAGCAGCGTCAACCAACCAGCGCATGGCCAGTGCAGTACGACGGGACGGACGAACTTCAACAGGCACCTGGTAAGTAGCACCACCAACGCGGCGGCTCTTAACCTCGACCATCGGCTGGATAGCTTCCAGTGACTGTTCAAACATTTCCAGTGGATCGCCGCCTTTCTTGTCAGCAACCAGATCCAGTGCACCGTAAACAATTTTTTCAGCTACGGATTTTTTACCACTTACCATTACGTGGTTCATAAACTTTGCCAGGGTAACGTTTCCGAATTTCGGATCTGGCAGCACTTCGCGTTTCGCAGCGACGCGTCTTCTTGGCATGATAAGCCCTCATTAGGTCTTCAGGTCAGCCTGGGCAATTGTCTTAACCCAGCCTTACTCTTATCTTTTGTCGAAAGGAAATTAACCCTTAGGACGCTTGGCACCGTACTTGGAACGGCCCTGCTTACGGTCAGAAACGCCGGAAGTATCCAGAGTACCGCGAACAGTGTGATAACGAACACCTGGCAAATCCTTAACACGACCGCCACGGATCAGAACAACACTGTGTTCCTGCAGGTTGTGACCTTCACCACCGATGTAGGAAGTCACTTCAAAACCATTCGTCAAACGCACACGACATACTTTACGCAATGCCGAGTTAGGCTTTTTAGGCGTGGTGGTGTACACACGGGTACATACGCCACGACGCTGAGGACAAGCCTGCAGTGCAGGTACGTCACTCTTGGCCACTTTGCGCTTACGAGGCTTACGAACCAACTGGTTGATTGTAGCCATTTGCAAACTCCAACTTGTCAAAAACACGTGCCACAGAGAGGGGCACAATAAAAGGGGCGGAGAGGATAATCCTCTCCGCCCCTATCGTCAAGCAACAGAACGGTTTTTGGCGATTACAGCTTGTCGCTGAATGCCTCACTGAACTTCGCTTCCATATCCTCTGTTGAAA
Source organism: Oceanospirillaceae bacterium (assembly GCA_002723385.1). Taxonomy (GTDB): domain Bacteria; phylum Pseudomonadota; class Gammaproteobacteria; order Pseudomonadales; family Oceanobacteraceae; genus Oceanobacter. The sequence goes on from PBNY01000010.1 coordinate 6,245, forward strand.
CTGCCAGAGTTTCCGGAGCCGACTTCTGTCGCTCAAGATCACGAGACATACGCTTGCGCTTGCGCTCTGCATGGTATGCCAGACCCGTACCCGCCGGAATCAGTCGACCAACGACTACGTTTTCCTTCAGGCCTTTCAGGGTGTCCATTTTGCCGGTTACCGCACCTTCGGTCAGAACCCGCGTGGTCTCCTGGAAGGAGGCTGCGGAGATGAAGGACTCAGTCGCCAGCGATGCTTTGGTAATACCCAACAACACACGTTCACCGGTTGCAGGAATCTTGCTCGCTGCCAGCGTGTGGTCGTTCTCTTCCAGGAAGGAAGCATGCTCGACCTGATCACCCGGAATGAAGGTGGTGTCACCCGCGTTGTGAATCAGCACCTTGCGAAGCATCTGGCGAACGATCACCTCAATGTGCTTGTCATCGATGCCTACACCTTGCAGACGGTAAACTTCCTGCACTTCGTTGGTGATGTACATCGCCAGATGGCCAACACCCTTCAAACGCAGAATATCGTGCGGATTCAACGGGCCGTCCGAGATAACTTCACCCTTTTCAACCTGTTCGCCTTCGAACACGTTGAGGTGACGCCACTTGTGAATCAACTCCTCGTACGGGTCACTACCGTCGTTTGGAGTGATAACCAGACGCTTCTTGCCCTTGGTTTCCTTACCAAAGCCAACGGTACCGGAGATTTCCGCCAGAATCGCAGGTTCTTTCGGCTTACGCGCTTCGAACAAGTCAGCAACTCGTGGCAAACCACCCGTAATATCCTTGTTACCAGACGATTCCTGAGGAATACGTGCAATAACGTCACCAACGGATACCTCGGTGCCATCTTCATGGTTAACCAAAGCGTTGGAAGGCAGCATGTACTGAGCAGGAGAGGTTGTTCCCGGTAGCATGACGTCATTGCCGGACGCATCAACCAGCTTAACCATCGGGCGAATATCTTTACCCGCCGCAGGACGATCTTTCGGATCGATCACTTCAATGTTAGACAGGCCTGTCAATTCATCAGTCTGACGCTTGATGGTGATGCCTTCATCCATACCCACGAACTGAATGCGACCTTTAACCTCGGTCACAATCGGGTGGGTATGCGGATCCCAGCCAGCCACTTTCTGACCGGCTTCAACATCAGAGCCATCCTGCACTGAAATCACCGCACCGTACGGCAACTTATACAGCTCGCGCTCACGACCGTGCTCATCAGCAATCGCAATGGCACCGGAACGGGAAACAGCCACCAGGTCGCCATTGTCACGAGTAACCGTCTTCAGATTGTGCAGACGAACAGTACCCTTGTTCTTAACCTGAACACTGTCAGCTGCAGAAGAACGCGAAGCCGCACCACCGATGTGGAACGTACGCATGGTCAGCTGTGTACCTGGCTCACCAATGGACTGCGCAGCGATAACACCCACGGCTTCACCAACGTTAACCAGATGGCCACGACCCAGATCACGGCCGTAACACTTGGCACAGATACCGGAGCGAGAATCACAGGTAATCGCAGAGCGAACCTTAACCTCATCCACACCTTCGGCTTCAATGTGCCTTACCCAGCGCTCGTCAACCAGAGTGCCCGCAGGAGCAACAATTTCACCATCAGAGTTTGGCTTGTAAACGTCTTCCGCGATCACACGACCGAGAATACGATCACCCAGCGCCACAACCACATCGCCACCTTCAATCAGAGGCGTCATGATCAGGCCTTCGGTGGTACCACAATCCTGCTCGGTCACAACCAGATCCTGCGCTACGTCGACCAGACGACGCGTCAGATAACCGGAGTTCGCCGTTTTCAGCGCCGTATCCGCCAGACCCTTACGAGCACCGTGAGTCGAGGTGAAGTCCTGCTGTACGTTCAGACCTTCACGGAAGTTCGCAACAATCGGCGTTTCGATGATGGAACCATCCGGTTTCGCCATCAGACCACGCATACCCGCCAACTGACGGATCTGAGCCGGGCTACCACGAGCACCAGAGTCGGCCATCATGTAAACGGAGTTAAAGGATTCCTGCTCGACTTCGTTACCTTCACGGTCAATAACCGGTTCTTTACCCAGGTTATCCATCATCGCCTTCGCGACCAATTCATTGGCGCGTGACCAGATGTCGATCACCTTGTTGTACTTCTCACCGTGGGTAACCAGACCGGAAGCAAACTGGCTTTCGATTTCTTTTACTTCAGCGTCCGCGTTGGCAATGATCTCAGCCTTCGCATCCGGGATTTCGAAATCGTTTACACCGATCGACGAACCAGACTTGGTTGCGTACTGGAAGCCGGTGTACATAATCTGGTCAGCGAAGATAACAGTATCTTTCAGACCAACTCGACGATAGGCCGCGTTCAACAGACGAGAGATCGCCTTCTTCTTCATTGGCTGGTTAACCAGCTCGAATGGCAAACCTTTTGGCGCAATGCGGAACAACAAGGCACGACCAACAGTGGTGTCGATCAGGCTGGTTGTGGTTTCGCTATTGCTTTCTTCGTCAATAATGGTTTGTGTGATACGGACTTTAACGCGCGCCTGCAGGTGAGCGGCACCGCTTTGATAAGCACGGGTCACTTCGTCCAGATCAGCAAATACCAGACCTTCGCCTTCGGCATTAACACGCTCACGGGTCATCCAGTACAGGCCCAGTACAACGTCCTGGGAAGGCACGATGATCGGATCACCGTTGGCTGGAGACAGCACGTTGTTGGTTGCCATCATCAGAGCACGGGCTTCAAGCTGCGCTTCAATGGTCAGCGGCACGTGGACCGCCATCTGGTCACCGTCGAAGTCAGCGTTATAAGCCGCACATACCAATGGGTGCAGTTGAATTGCCTTACCTTCGATCAGCTGGGGTTCGAACGCCTGAATACCCAAACGGTGCAGAGTTGGTGCACGGTTCAGCATCACCGGGTGTTCACGAATCACTTCAGCCAGGATATCCCACACTTCCGGTGTTTCACGTTCAACCATTTTCTTGGCGGCTTTGATCGTTGTCGCCAGACCACGGTGTTCCAGTTTGGAGAAGATGAATGGCTTGAACAGCTCCAGAGCCATCTTTTTCGGCAGACCACACTGGTGCAGACGCAACTGAGGGCCAACGGTAATAACCGAACGGCCGGAGTAGTCAACACGCTTACCCAACAGGTTCTGACGGAAACGACCCTGCTTACCCTTGATCATGTCGGCCAAAGATTTCAGAGGACGCTTGTTGGAACCCGTGATCGCACGACCACGACGACCATTATCCAGCAACGCATCAACCGATTCCTGCAACATACGCTTTTCGTTGCGTACGATAATGTCAGGAGCATTCAGCTCCAACAGGCGCTTCAAACGGTTGTTACGGTTAATCACCCGGCGGTACAGATCGTTCAGATCGGACGTCGCGAAACGACCACCATCCAGTGGCACCAATGGACGCAGATCCGGTGGCAGTACTGGCAGCACCGACATGATCATCCATTTCGGATCGTTGCCAGACTGGAAGAAAGCCTCAAGAATTTTCAGACGCTTGGACAGTTTCTTGATCTTGGTTTCGGAGTTGGTCGCCGGGATTTCTTCACGCAGACGATTAACTTCTTCTTCCAGATCAATGTGACCCAGCAAAGCCTGGATGGCTTCCGCGCCCATTTTAGCTTCGAAGTCATCACCAAATTCTTCGATCGCTTCGTAGTACTGCTCATCCGACAACAACTGACCCACATCCAGGGTTGTCATGCCAGGCTCTGTCACCACAAAGGATTCGTAATAAAGAATACGTTCAATATCACGCAGCGTCATATCCAGCATCAGACCGATGCGGGACGGCAGTGATTTCAGGAACCAGATATGAGCAACCGGTGAAGCCAGCTCAATATGGCCCATGCGCTCACGACGAACCTTCGCCTGAGTCACTTCAACGCCACATTTCTCACAGATAACACCGCGATGCTTGAGACGTTTGTACTTACCGCAGAGACATTCGTAATCCTTGATAGGACCGAAAATACGCGCACAGAACAAGCCATCACGCTCGGGCTTGAAGGTACGGTAGTTAATCGTCTCAGGTTTTTTCACTTCCCCGTAAGACCAGGAACGAATCATATCCGGCGAGGCAAGGCCAATTCGAATGGCATCGAACTCATCGGTACTGTTCTGGTTACGCAGAAAATTGACTAGATCTTTCATAGTAGTATGTGCTCCACCTTGCGTGAGCGTGTGGCCCGATGAACGATACACCGGGCCACCCTGCCAAACCGATTATTCGTTTTCCAGCTCGATGTCGATACCGAGAGAGCGGATTTCCTTGACCAGTACGTTGAAGGATTCTGGCATGCCAGCTTCCATACGATGGTCTCCGTCGACGATATTCTTGTACATCTTGGTACGGCCGTTCACATCATCCGACTTCACCGTCAGCATTTCCTGCAACGTGTACGCAGCACCGTATGCTTCCAGAGCCCACACTTCCATCTCACCGAAGCGCTGACCACCGAACTGGGCCTTACCACCCAACGGCTGCTGGGTAACCAGACTGTAGGAACCGGTCGAACGGGCGTGCATCTTGTCGTCAACCAGGTGGTTCAGCTTCAGCATGTACATGTAACCCACGGTCACAGGGCGATCGAATGCTTCACCCGTACGGCCATCGTACAAGGTCACCTGACCGGAATCCGGAATGTCAGCCAGACGCAGCATACGCTTGATCTCGGCTTCCTTGGCACCATCGAAAGCCGGGGTCGCCATTGGCACACCGTCTTTCAGATTGTTGGCCAGCTCCAGAATTTCACCGTCACTGAAGCTATCCAGATCTTCGATTCGACCATCGCCAGCGTTATAGATTTCAGCCAGCAAGTCACGCAATCGAGCGATTTCCTGCTGCTCCCGCAACATGCGGTTAATCTTGTCACCCAGGCCTTTGGCAGCCATACCCAGGTGAATCTCCATGATCTGCCCCACGTTCATACGGGACGGTACGCCCAGCGGGTTCAGACAGATATCAACCGGCTCGCCATTGCCATCATACGGCATGTCTTCGATCGGCATGATCGCAGAGATAACACCCTTGTTACCGTGACGACCTGCCATCTTGTCACCTGGCTGGATCTTACGTTTGATTGCCAGATACACCTTGACAATTTTCAGGACACCAGGAGCCAGATCATCACCGGTCTGCAGCTTGCGACGCTTGTCTTCAAACTTGTCATCCAGCTCCTTGGCACGCTCAGCCAGTGATTGCTCCGCTTTTTCGATCATTTCCGCCAGCGTTTCATCTTGCGGAATGATGCGGAACCACTGATCTTCACTCAGGCCAGACAGGTATTCCCCGGTCAGGATATCGCCTTTTTTCAGGCCAGGAGCGACGTTTGTTATCTGACCAGACAAAGCTCGGGTCAAACGCTCGAAGGTTGCGCCCTTAACGATGCGCATTTCCTCGTCCAGATCCTTGCGAATGTCAGACAGCTGCTGACGTTCAATGGACTTGGCGCGCTCATCTTTCTCAACCCCATCACGAGTGAAGACCTGAACGTCAATTACCGTACCGGTAGTACCCGTCTTGACACGCAGGGACGTATCCTTAACGTCAGAGGCTTTTTCACCGAAGATCGCACGCAGAAGTTTTTCTTCTGGAGTCAGCTGGGTTTCACCTTTTGGTGTTACCTTGCCAACCAGAATATCGCCTGCCTTGACTTCAGCACCGATGTAAACAATGCCCGATTCGTCCAGCTTGCCCAGTGCCGCTTCACCAACGTTTGGAATATCAGAAGTAATTTCTTCCGCACCCAGCTTGGTGTCTCGCGCCACACAGGTCAGTTCCTGAATGTGAATGGTCGTCAGACGGTCTTCCTGAGCAACACGCTCAGACAACAGGATGGAATCCTCAAAGTTGTAACCATTCCACGGCATGAAAGCGATGCGGAAGTTCTGCCCAAGAGCCAGCTCCCCCAGATCCACGGAAGGACCATCTGCCATCACATCGCCGCGCTGCACCATGTCACCGGCTTTCACCAGAGGCTTTTGGTTGATGCAGGTGTTCTGGTTAGAACGGGTGTACTTGGTCAGGTTATAAATGTCGACACCCGCTTCACCGGCGACGGTTTCGTCATCATTTACCTTGACCACCACGCGAGAGGCATCAACCGAATCGATCACACCACCGCGCTTCGCAACCACACACACACCAGAGTCCTGTGCAACCGCACGCTCGATGCCGGTACCGACCAGAGGCTTCTGAGCCTTCAGGGTTGGAACGGCCTGACGCTGCATGTTCGATCCCATCAATGCACGGTTCGCATCATCGTGCTCAAGGAATGGAATCAGGGAAGCTGCAATGGAAACAACCTGTTGTGGTGACACATCCATCAGAGTCACGTTATCAGGCGACATCATGGTGGAGTCGTTCTGGTTACGAACCGGAATCAAATCACCCTGAAGACGACCATTTTCGTCCGTTGGTACCGATGCCTGCGCAATCACCTGATCAGCTTCTTCAATCGCGGATACGTAAACAATGTCGTCGCTGACAACGCCATCTTTTACCTTGCGATAAGGCGACTCCAGGAAACCGTACTCATTGGTGCGAGCATAGGACGCCAGAGAGTTAATCAGACCAATGTTCGGCCCTTCCGGCGTTTCAATCGGACACACACGACCATAGTGAGTCGGGTGAACGTCTCGAACCTCAAAGCCAGCACGTTCACGGGTCAGACCACCCGGGCCCAACGCAGAAATACGACGCTTGTGAGTCACCTCAGACAGCGGGTTGTTCTGGTCCATAAACTGGGACAGCTGAGAGGAACCGAAGAATTCCTTGACGGCGGCTGCAACCGGCTTGGCATTGATCAGATCCTGAGGCATCAGGCCTTCTGATTCCGCCATCGACAGGCGTTCACGCACAGCACGCTCAACACGTACCAGACCGACACGGAACTGGTTCTCAGCCATCTCACCAACAGAACGGATACGACGGTTACCAAGGTGGTCGATATCATCCACCACACCTTTACCGTTACGGATATCGATCAGTGTCTTCAATACTGAAACGATGTCATCCTTGTCCAGAACGCCAGGACCCAGAATGTCTTCACGGCCAATACGGCGGTTGAATTTCATACGACCGACAGCCGACAGATCATAACGCTCGCTGGTGAAGAACAGGTTTTCAAACAGCGATTCAGCGCTTTCTTTCGTAGGTGGCTCACCAGGACGCATCATGCGGTAGATTTCGACCAGCGCTTCCAGCTGATTGCTGGTTGGGTCGCTACGCAGCGTGTCAGAGATGAACGGGCCGCAATCAATCTCGTTGGTGTAAATGGTTTCAAAGGCGGCAACACCGGCTTCTTCGAAACGCGCCAACGTTTCAACAGTGATTTCTTCGTTTGGCTGTGCCAGAACTTCACCCGTTCGAGCATCCACAACCGCTTTGGCGATGGCCTTGCCCAGCGCATAATCGGTAGGGACAGACAGCTCTTCAACGTTAGCCTTGTCCAGCTGACGAATATGACGAGCAGTGATTCGGCGGCCAGTCTCAACGATGACTTCACCCTCGTCATTCTTGATATCAAACACAGCCGTCTCACCACGCAGACGCGCAGGAATCAGCTTCAGTTTGATATCACCGTTAACGACGCGGTAGCTATCGGTATCAAAGAAAGTATCAATGATATCTTGAGTTTCATAACCCAGCGCACGCAGCAGAATGGTTGCTGGCAGCTTGCGACGGCGGTCAATTCGAACATAAACCAGATCTTTTGGATCAAATTCGAAGTCCAGCCAGGAGCCGCGGTAAGGGATAACCCGAGCGTTATACAACAACTTGCCGGAGGAATGCGTCTTACCTTTATCGTGATCGTAGAACACACCCGGGGAGCGGTGCAGCTGGGAAACGATCACACGCTCAGTACCGTTCACAATGAAGGTACCATTGTCAGTCATCAGGGGCATTTCGCCCATGTAGACTTCTTGCTCTTTGATGTCTTTGATTGCTTTGGTCGACGATTCCTTGTCGTAAACAATCAGGCGCACCTTGACCCGAAGCGGCGCAGCGTAAGTGACGCCCCGCAGCATACATTCTTTTTCATCAAAGGTTGGCGTACCGAGACGGTAACTCACATATTCCAGAGCTGCATTCCCGGAATAGCTAATAATTGGGAAAACAGACTTGAAAGCAGCATGAAGGCCGACATCTACCCGCCCTTCAGCGGAAGCACCCTCTTGCAGGAATTTGTGGTAGGAATCAATTTGAATAGCCAACAGAAATGGCACATCCATGACGCTCGGTAGTTTACCGAAATCCTTACGGATACGTTTTTTCTCAGTATATGAGTAAGCCATCAGTTATCCCCGGACTGTTTCCTCGATTAGGCAGCTACACCTTTGGCTCAAGGACTTGCCTTGCATTGAGACCCGGCGACATGCCGGTTTTAGTTCACGCTCTATAACGCGAAAAAGGCTGACGGGTAAACCCGCCAGCCATGTGCCTCGCACAGAGTCGTCGAGGCAGCAGCGTACCAAGTACAGTGTCGATTACTTGACTTCGACGACTGCGCCAGCTGCTTCCAGCTTGGCTTTGGCTTCTTCTGCTTCTTCTTTGGAAACGCCTTCTTTGATTGGAGAAGGAGCACCATCAACCAGACCTTTAGCGTCTTTCAGACCCAGACCGGTGATTTCACGAACTGCTTTAATAGCATTTACTTTCTTGTCGCCAGCAGCAGACAGAATCACGTCGAATTCAGTCTGTTCAGCAGCAGCTTCGCCGCCTTCAGCACCACCAGCAGGGCCAGCAACGGCAACAGCAGCAGCAGCAGATACGCCGAACTTTTCTTCCATTGCAGCAACCAGCTCAACAACGTCCATTACAGACATTTCAGCAATTGCATTCAAGATATCGTCTTTAGATACAGACATGTTATTTCTCCCAGGTAATATTTAAGCAGCAGCTTGTTGAAAAATTAAGCCGCTTCGTCTTGTTTCTTGTCGCGAACCGCTGCAACAGCACGGGTAACTTTGGTCGGCACTTCGTTGAAAGTACGAGCCAGCTTGGTAACCGGTGCAATCATTACAGACAGTAGAGATGCCAGAGCCTGTTCGCGGGTCGGCAGTTTGGCCAGACGATCAAGCTGATCCGGACCCATATACTGACCACCAACAGCCAGACCTTTTACTTCAAAGTTTTCTTCTTCTTTCTCGAAGTCTTTGAAGATACGAGCCGCAGCACCTGGGTCTTCCATGGAAAACGCCAACAGTGATGGACCCTTCAGGCCTTCGCCAATGCATTCGAACTCAGTACCTTCAACAGCGCGACGCGCCAAAGTGTTACGAACAACACGCAGGTAGACTTTTTGTTCACGAGCCTGTTTACGCAATGCGGTCATCTCGGCAACTTCAACGCCACGAGAATCAGCAATCACAACAGACAATGCCTGGCTGGCAACCTCACTTACCTCAGCGACAATCGCTTTCTTATCATCAAGATTTAAAGCCACGGATTAACTCCATACTGAGGTTTCAATTGAACCCTTACGGGTTACTCTATCTTGGTGATGCTCTGGGAGAGAGTCCCAGGGGCACACCATCTACGTAGGAAATTAAGCCGGCGGACAACCGCCGACACCTACGGTCTTGGATAGCCGCACGCAAGCGCGCCGCCCCAAATTCAAACGATCAGACGTCCAGAGAACCCTGATCAACAATCAAACCAGGTCCCATCGTAGTGCTGATGGTAACCTTCTTCATGTACACACCCTTGGCAGACGTTGGCTTGATCTTCTTCAGATCGGCCAGCAGTGCAATCAGGTTTTCAGTCAGCTGCTCAGCAGTGAAATCAACCTTGCCGATAGTAGTGTGAACAATACCGTTCTTGTCGTTGCGGTAACGAACCTGACCGGCTTTTGCATTCTTGACAGCAGTAGCAACGTCTGGAGTCACAGTACCAACTTTCGGGTTTGGCATCAGACCACGCGGACCCAGCACCTGACCCAACTGGCCAACAACGCGCATCGCATCTGGAGAAGCGATCACAACGTCAAACGCCAGGTCGCCGCCCTTGATCTTCTCAGCCAGATCTTCCATGCCCACTTCGTCTGCACCCGCTTCGCGAGCCACATCAGCGTTGTTACCCTGGGTAAACACGGCAACGCGCATGGTTTTGCCAGTACCATGAGGCAGAACGGTAGAGCTACGTACACCCTGATCGGATTTACGTGCGTCAATACCCAGATTCACTGCCACATCAACAGACTCACGGAAATTGGATTTAGGCAGAGAAGCCAATATTTCCAATGCTTCACCGAAGCTGTAAACCTTGCCCGCTTCTACTTTTTCAGCAATCAGCTTTTGACGCTTGGTCAACTTGGCCATTATTCAACCCCCTCAACATTCAGACCCATTGCACGAGCAGAGCCGGCAATAGTACGAACAGCCGCATCCATATCAGCAGCAGTCAGGTCTTTCGCTTTGGTGGTTGCAATCTCTTCCAGCTGGGCGCGAGTAACCGTGCCAACTTTCTGGGTATTTGGGCGAGGAGAGCCGCTGGTAATGCCAGCTGCCTTCTTCAGCAAATAAGACGCCGGCGGTGTTTTCAGCTCGAAGCTGAAGCTACGGTCGTTGTAAGCAGTAATGATTACAGGAACCGGCGCACCTGGCTCAAAACTCTGCGTCTGAGCGTTAAACGCCTTACAGAATTCCATGATATTCAAGCCCTTCTGACCCAGAGCTGGACCAACTGGAGGACTTGGGTTTGCTTTACCAGCTGCAACCTGCAGCTTGATATAGCCTTCTACTTTCTTAGCCATGATTTACTCCACTATGGGTAATATCGCCTTGCACACAAGGCTCCCCGACCACCCCAATCGGCGGCCAACAAAACCTCAGGAAGACTTTTCTACCTGAGTAAATTCAAGCTCAACCGGAGTTGAGCGACCAAAAATGGTCACAGCCACTTGCAGACGAGACTTGTCGTAGTCAACACTTTCAACCACGCCATTAAAGTCCGCAAACGGCCCATCAATAACTCGTACAACTTCACCAGGCTCGTAAATCGTCTTGTGAGCCGGCTTGTCGGCACCTTCTTGCACACGCTGCAAAATGGCATCCGCTTCTTTCTGGGTAATCGGCGCTGGCTTGTCGGCCGTACCACCAATAAAACCCATCACGCGAGGCGTTTGCTTAACCAGATGCCAGGTATCGTCATTCATTTCCATCTGAACCAGCACATAGCCGGGATAGAAACGACGCTGACTCTTGCGCTTTTTGCCATCACGCACTTCAACAACTTCTTCAGTCGGGACTAGCACATCACCAAACTGGCCTTGCATGTCGTAACGCTCAATACGCTCCAACAATGCACCTTGAACACGCTTCTCATAACCTGAATAAGCGTGAACCACATACCAACGCATCGCCATGACAACCTCAGCCAATCAAACCGGAAATGAGCCAACCTAACAGGGTGTCCAATCCCCAGAGCAAAATGGCCATAACAACCACAACCGCCAAAATCATCAAAGTCGTTTGAGTGGTTTCCTGACGAGTCGGCCAGACCACCTTTCGACGTTCGATGTTTGCTTCTTTCAACAATGAAAGGAATGACTTGCCCTGACTTGTCATCAAAGCAGCACCAACACTCGCAAGCATCAATGCCACAACAGCCAACACGCGGTACAGCAGCGGCGCATCGGCATACATATAATTCCCAACAACAGCTGCTGCCAACAACACGGCAGAAATCAGCCACATCACAACATCAAGCGCTGGATTACTTGCTTTGGTCTCGGTACTCATGGAAATTCCTGAAGCCAAAAATGGCAGCCGAAGCTGCCATCTGAAATTTTGGCAGGCCAGGAGGGACTCGAACCCCCAACTTTCGGTTTTGGAGACCGACGCTCTACCAATTGAACTACTGGCCTAATGCACTGTAAGGGCGCTGCATTCTACAGCAATCTCTTACTACTTCAACCCCAAAAGAATGCAAAGTTTCGCACTCCAGAACTGAGGTCTTTGCGGGATACACACTGACACGAAATCAGTGGGGCGCATACTACTGACAGCGAAGATTTTGTCTACTACTTTTTTCGAGATTCTGAAAAATCATCAAGATCACAACAAACGCCCGTCCATTCACTGCCCATTTGAAGCTTTCCAGATCACCAAAACCCGAATTGGATGGGTTTTGTTAAATTTCTTCAAATTTTCTTTACTCAAGGTGATCAAAAATGCCTCAAAAACCTGTAAATTGTGGGCCGTTTTTCACTTAGCTTATCGAGTACGCTATGACTGACTTATCCAAATACAGAAACATTGGTATCTTCGCCCACGTTGATGCCGGTAAGACCACCACCACTGAGCGTATCCTGAAGCTCACCGGCAAGATCCACAAGACCGGTGAAGTACACGATGGCGAATCGACTACTGACTTCATGGAACAGGAAGCTGAGCGTGGTATTACCATTCAGTCTGCTGCTGTTACTTGTGAGTGGAACAAGCACCGCCTGAACGTTATTGACACCCCTGGACACGTTGATTTCACCGTTGAAGTATACCGCTCCCTGAAAGTACTGGATGGCGGCATTGGCGTATTCTGTGGTTCCGGTGGCGTTGAGCCTCAGTCCGAAACCAACTGGCGCTATGCGAACGAATCCGAAGTTGCTCGTATCATCTTCGTAAACAAGCTGGACCGCCTGGGCGCTGACTTCTACCGCGTTGTTGATCAGGTGAAAAACGTCCTGGCCGCCAACCCACTGGTTATGGTTCTGCCAATCGGCACCGAAGACGAGTTCGTTGGCGTGGTCGACCTGCTGTCTCAGAAAGCCTACGTTTGGGATGACACCGGCCTGCCAGAAAACTTCGAAGTTACCGATATTCCAGAAGACATGGCTGACGATGCCGCCATGTACCGTGAGCAACTGATCGAAACGGCTCTGGAAGCCGACGAAGATTTGCTGATGGAATACCTGGAAGAAGGCACTGAACCTTCCATGGATGACATCAAGCGCTGCATCCGTGAAGGTACCCGCACCCTGCAGTTCTTCCCGACCTACTGTGGTTCAGCCTTCAAGAACAAAGGTGTTCAGCTGGTTCTGGACGCTGTTGTTGACTACCTGCCAAGCCCGACCGAAGTTGACCCTCAGCCTCTGACTGACGAAGAAGGCAACGAGACTGGCGAAGTGGCCACCGTATCCGCAGATGAGCCACTGCGCGCACTGGCATTCAAGATCATGGACGACCGCTTCGGCGCCCTGACCTTTATCCGTGTTTACTCTGGCGTCATGAAGAAAGGCGACACTATCCTGAACTCTGCAACCGGCAAAACCGAGCGCATCGGTCGTATGGTTGAAATGCAGGCGGACGACCGCAACGAAATCGACTTCGCACAAGCCGGTGACATTCTGGCCGTCGTGGGCATGAAGAACGTTCAGACGGGTCACACCCTGTGTGATCCAAAGCATGAATGCACTCTGGAAGCCATGGTCTTCCCTGAGCCAGTAATCTCCATCGCCGTTGCTCCTAAAGACAAGGGCGCTGTTGACAAGATGGGCATCGCGATCGGCAAGATGGTTGCA
>PBNY01000011.1 GCA_002723385.1 Oceanospirillaceae bacterium
GCAGCCACTGAAAATCCGGATAAGCTCTCTTGTCCGGTTTTTTTGTGGCAATTGGTCATGACAGTGACCAGACCTGAATCAAAGGTGGCAATCGCCTGAAAAATCTGCGTTCAGGGATATGCAATTTATTTCTGGACAGAAAGAACTCGAGGCCGAGCTGACCTCGAATGGTGAAGATAAGCAAAACCCGTTATCCGGTGAATCGCAATGCTGCTCCGCTTAAGTGAACAGCATTGCGGCATTGCCGGGTTTTTTTATGTCTGCTGATGTGTGTGCGTTACTTTTCCGCGTGCAGCATCAGGTAGAGGCCAATCACGGCAGCAGGGATATTGCCGCACATCTGGTCTGACAGTTCGACATCTTCGTCGATATCCGCCATTTCCGGCTCATCCATAAACAGGCCTGAGGCATACATGATCGGGAACAGGTGTTGGGCAACGTCATCTTCGTTGCGCTTGTACCATTCCTCTTCCTGTAACAGGACTGTGGTCATGTAACCCATGGCCCAGCTTTCCAGCGGCGGTTCGCCTTCTTCATCCATTAATGTCAGATCGGCGGGTACCGGGAAATCCTGGCCGGAATCCAGCCATGCCTGAATTTCTTTACTGAGTTTGATCAGCAGAGACTTCAGCTGTTCGTATTCTGCGCTGGTAAAGCCGGTCTTTTCATCAAAAGCAGCCTCCAGTACCTGTTGCAGTTCAAAATCGACCGGGCCTGAAATCAGCGCGGTCATCAGGCCGTGAACGGCAAAGAAGTCGAAACTGTCCTGGCGCTCGGCTTCGTCTTCGAGCATTACGCCAAGGGTTTCCAGTTCGTCTTCACTGAGGGATGGGATACTATTGAGGTCTGTCATACTTCACTCCTGAAACTGGTGCCAATCCTAGTGACCACACGCGCTTCCCGCAAGCAGGAATTTGTTCTGCCCCTCGGTAATGATGAGATCCGCATCATCGTCTCAGCTCAGCGCCGCAAGAGCATGCGCCTGGCCTTAACCAAAGAGGGCGATGTGGATCTGCGCATTCCACTGGGATGCTCAAAGCAGGAGGTGCTGACTTTCGTGCGCAAACACGAAGACTGGTTGCTGCGTCAGCGCCACGAATTTCACCAGCATAACCGTCAGCAGCAAAGCGGCGTGTACGTTCGTGGCCGGGAACTGCCTTGGGAAATCAGCGCGCTGGATGAGTTTCTGGTGACAGACCATGCCGTTTGGGTGCCGGCTGACTGGTCTCAGGCGGAACGCGAAAGCGCTCTGGATCAATGGCTCAGAGCTGAGGCCAAAACCGAATACCGGCTGATGATCGAGCGCTGGTGGCCAGCATTTGCTGATTTTGCTGAACAGCGCCCGACGTTGCGGGTGAAGAAAATGCGCAGTCGCTGGGGCAGCCTGTCACAGAAGGGTTATATCAATCTTAATCTGGCACTGATGCAGATGCCGGAAGCCCTGATGGAGCTGGTGGTGGTGCATGAACTGTGTCACCTGAAGCACTTTGATCATGGCCCCGGATTTAAGCGTCTGATGACGGCCTGTCTGCCGGACTGGCGGCAGCGGGAAAATGAGCTGAAAGCTTTTTCCCGACTGATCCGCTACTGAGTTGCCTGCCTGTTTCTCACTGTGCTCCGGTATCCGGTTAAGCTTCAGCGCTTCTTCACACTCTGATTAATCCAAAGCTGTGAATACCAGTAGTACCAGCCTTTATGCGCTTTGCTTGGCGCGGTACAGTTATAGCGGCTGCGCCCACCAGGCATAGGCCTGGCCGCCTGGGTGCTGACTTTCAGCAGTTCGCCGTTTTCTGTTTTTTCCTGCGTCTTTTCGGTGGCAATGGCCCCTTCGCTGCTGGCAAAACATTGCACCTGTGATGGGTAAAAATCCTGCAGGGGAATAGCCAGTGTTAATGCCGGCATATTGGCATCTGCCAGCACCGGCTGCTGCAACTGTTCGGGGCCGATCGCGAACGGCATGGTATACAGCTTGGTGCGCAGCGTCTCCGGGTTGGCGTACACGCCGGCTGCCGGGAAGCGCGGAATGGCCTGCATATGGGAGATTTTCGCTACTGGTCCGGAGTGCTGGCCAAACGCCAGATAGTTATGAGCTTTCAGCCAATCGATCATTTCCAGATTAAATTCGCCATAAGGGTAGGCCAGCATACGGTGGCTGGTGCCCAGCTCATCCTCTAAGCGCCGTTCTGCTTCACCGACTTCCATCGTCATCCATTCATCAACGCTCACGCCGTTTGGGCGTTCGATCAGGTAGTTGTGATGCATGGAGTGATTGGCAACGACGTTACCGGCGTCCTGCAGTTCTTTCAGCTCATCCCAAGTCATGATGCTGGAGTATTTCTGATCCACAAAAGCCGGATTGACGAATACGGTAAAGGGCCATTTGCGCGCTTTAAGTAACGGCCAGGCCTGGGTGTACACCGAACGGTAAGCATCGTCGAAGGTGATGGCCACAGCCTTTTCCGGCAGAGCGTCTCCGGCCTGAATTCTGGTCATGGCATCGGCGAGGTCAACAACCTGCATGCCTTCGTCTTCAAGCAGCTGCAGATGTTCGGCAAATTTTGCCGGACTGATGCTGGTGGCGGCTGGTGTACTGTCGTCCACATGGTGATATTGCAGAATCACCAGCTGGGCCCAGGCCGGGCTGGTGGACAGAAGAAAAAGCAGAGGGATCAGTTTTTTTATCATGAGTATCGTGTTTTCAATCGTTGAAAAGCCGCCTGTATGCGGCAGAAATNGCTTTCATCGCCACCCCGGTCCGGATGGTGCTGCATGGCCAGACGGCGATATTGTTGTCTTATCTGTTGGTTGGTAACCGGTTCTGAGAGTTCCAGTAAATCGAGATCGTCCTGCTGATTCTCCGGAATCAGCATCTTCTGCCAGAAGCTGTTGAGCATCTGTTCTATGTCATCCTGCTCTGTGTGCAGATTCTGCAGATCAAGGTAATAAGCCGCCAAAGCATCGTGTTGTGCCACACCGGTGGCGGAGTGATCCGGGTGAAAGGCGATACGGCGGATCGACAGCGCAGAGATTTCCAGATCAGCGCTATTGCTCTGCTGCCATTGCTCACGCAGGCGGTAAAGACAGTGCATGAGGATAAAATGGCTGCGGAACATCAGCACCGGGTCCTGCAACGCATCAGTGCGGAAAATCGCCTGCTCAGGGGCCTGCAGCCAGCGCATCAGCTCATACTCGCTGATCGCTTCGCCGGAGGACAGAATACGCTCCAGCAGGGCAATCAGAGCACTGAAATCAAGGGCTTGGTGGAGGCTGTCAGCGGACAGATCAGAATCAGACATAGGGCTATGCTAGGCCTTAATGGCGAGAAAACCAATCCTCTGTGGTGCGGAATGCTGCTGGCGTGTTTCAGTGATTGTTATCACCCGGGTCGGTGTCTTCAATCAGACGTCGGGCAAAGGCCGGCAGATAGCGTTTGGCACGGTTCAGACGCGCGGAAACCGTGTGATAGCGACGGCGCAGGTCGCGCAGCCAATGACGCATAAACGGCAGACTGCTGACCAGCATAGACAGACCCTGAACGATCAGGATAATGCCGAGAGGAATTGGCATTGGCGTGATAATAAGCCCGAGCAGTACCAGAAAGCTGCCGGCAATAATCGACAGATAGCGGGCCAGATGACGGTGGATCATGATGTTTTCAGGTCCAGGTGAGTCAGAATCCCTGACGTTCAGTTAAGCTGACAGCAAAGTGTTGCGATCAGATGACGGGCCACATAAGGAACAGCAAAGAAAAGTATGGCAGACACAGAAAAAAAGCCGTTGCCGAAGCGGGCACATCTGATAACGCCCCAGGGCGAGCAGGCATTAAAAGACGAGTACGAATTTCTCTGGCGTAAAGAACGTCCGCGGGTGACTCAGGAAGTATCTGACGCAGCCAAGCAGGGGGACCGTTCGGAAAATGCCGAATACATTTATGGTAAGAAGCGTCTGCGCCAGATCGACGGGCGTCTGCGTTTTCTGAAGAAGCGGCTGGAAATCGTAACTGTGGTTGACCGCTTGCCGGCAGATCTCAGCAAAGTGTATTTCGGTGCCTGGATTGAGCTGGAAGATGAAGCTGAAGCCATACACCGCTATCGCATTGTTGGCGAAGACGAGATTGATCTGAAGCGCGGCTACATCAGTGTGGATGCGCCGCTGGCCCGCGGGCTGATGGGCAAGGCGCTGGATGACGAAGTCAGTGTGCGTCTGCCGAAAGGGGAAGAAACCTATTTTATTGTCGCTGTTCATTATCAGCAGCCGGCATGGGATACCGGCGGGACATCCACCGCTGTATTTGAAGAACGCGACTGAACGTCATCCTGTCAGGCAGGAGAGCGGGCATCTGCTAGGCTTTCTGATAAACGCCGTGCTACTGGTCGCGCGGCGTACAGGAGGTAAGAATGGTAAAGCGCTGCTCTCTCGTGGCTTTCACCCTGATGGCGCTGGTATCGCCCGCTCTTATGGCGCAGACATCTGTCAGTGCCCCGGCGGAAGACGATAAGCTGGCAAAGGACATCTACAAACTGCCGGTGGCAATCAATGCCGTCAGCCGGGTCTGCCCATGGCGTTCAAATGCCGGGCAGGGCTATATCCGTCTTATCCGTACCGACGCCCTGGCGGGACATCATCTGTATCTGCAATGGATCCGCCGTGGTATCGCAGGGTCACCGACCCAGGCCACCTCCACGGTTGCAGTCAAAGAACTGATGAGCGATTACGAAGTAAAATTCGATATGCCGCAGGCAACGCTTGGGCAGGATGCCTGTATGCTGTCAGCCATCGGCGAAGACGTCACCAGTGAGCGCCGTTATCGCTTCGATTTTGTGCTGAAAGGTCCGGGGGATTATAAGCTCGGGGTCACCCACCTGCTGGAAGGTGGGTTGTAGTGAATAGTGCAGTGTCTGTAGCGGGCTTTAGTGGGTTTTAGTAGGCTCAGCCCGATGGTTAATCGAGCTGAACAACATCCAGACGGGTAAACAGATGGGATTTTTCCTGTTTATCCTGCAGGGTTTCAAAGTCGAACAGTTCGCGGTCACCGAGTTGTGACGGTGCCACATTGCACACCGCGGCGAAGATATTCTCACTGCGTCCTGGCTGTTCTTTCTCCCACTGCGCCAGCATCATCTTGATATTCTGACGTTGCAGATTGTCCTGCGAACCACACAGGTTACAGGGGATGATCGGAAATTCCCGTGCCGCTGCAAATTTCTCGATGTCTTTCTCTTTGCAATAGGCCAGCGGGCGGATCAGTACATGCTTCTGGTCATCGCTCAGCAGCTTAGGTGGCATGGCTTTCAGCTTGCCGCCATGGAACATGTTCAGAAACAGGGTTTCGATGATGTCGTCACGGTGGTGGCCAAGCGCAATCTTGTTGGCGCCGATACTTTCGGCAAAGCCATACAGAGTGCCACGGCGCAGGCGTGAGCACAGGCCACAGGTGGTTTTGCCTTCCGGAACGATCTCTTTCACTACACTGTATGTATCTTTTTCAACAATGTGGTATTCAATGCCCAGTTTACTCAGATACTCCGGCAGGATATGTTCCGGAAAGCCGGGTTGCTTCTGATCCATGTTCACTGCGACCAGCTCAAAGTTGACNGGTGCGCTTTTCTGCAGACTCATCAGAATATCGAGCATGGTGTAGGAGTCCTTTCCGCCGGAAAGACACACCATTACCTTATCGCCTTCTTCTATCATGCGATAATCTTCGATAGCTTTACCCACGTTACGGCGCAGGCGTTTCTGCAGTTTGTTGAATTCGGTGCGCTCTTTACGTGCGCCAGGATCTTCAGTCATAACTCGTCCGGATTTGCCAGCCAGTGGGCGGCAGTGAAACAAGCCGCGCATTCTACCCAAGAAAAGCCAGAACGTCAGTAGCGTCGCAGACTGGGCTGGGGTTAATGCCAATTACGACTAACCTGACACCCCACTAAAGCCTGATACTAATAAGCAATTTGTCAGCCGGATTCATGTACTAAGCTTGTGGTAATTCAATCAACGCCAGGTAGCGATATGGCATGGTTTTCATCAAAGGCGAAGAAAGAGACCGCAGAGGCAAGTACCCCGGTCAAAGTCTGCAGCGTCAAAAGTGATCAGATTTCCACAGAGACTCTGAAAGTTCTGGATTTTGGCAACAAGAGGGCACCACTCGTTGTGGCTTTTGTTTCGCCGTCGCTGAATTTCAGCTCGGTAATGAGCAAAATCCGCGGTGCAATGCCATTCGCCGATAATGTGATTGGTGTAATGACCGCCGGCGAACTGAGCTCCTGTAATGCTTCTCTCTATCACGCAGCAGACGGCGACTGGGACAATATTGTTATTCAGAGCTTCAGTACTGACATTATCGCTCAAGCGACGGTGGCAACCGTTCCCCTGCACAGCGAAGATATCCGCTCAGGTAATCTGAAACTTACCAGTGCGCAGCGTATTGAAAAAATCACGGCAGAGATCAAGCAGGTCTCGGTACCTTTCCCGGTGAACTACCAGGATACGCTGGCGCTGACGTTCTTTGNTGGTCTGTCGGCCAGCGAAAACTTTTTTATGCAGGCGCTCTACGCCAGTGGTCAGTTTCCCTGTTATTTCATCGGTGGTTCCGCCGGCGGCAAGCTGGATTTTAAACAGGCGTTGGTGGATGGTGGCCAGGGTGTGGTGGAAAATAAAGCCGTTGTGGTTTTTCTTAAGCTGCAGCCGGATATCCGTTACGGCATCATGAAATCGCATAACTTTAAGCGAACCAATACGTCCTTCATCGTCGCCGATGCCGATGTGAACACCCGCACAGTGCGTTCGGTAATCCGCAAAGCGGACTTCCGCATTGTGCCGATCGTTGAAGCCTTGTGCGACGAGCTGCATTGTACAGCGGATAAATTGCAGGAAAAACTGGGTAAGAAATCATTTGCTGTGGATGTTGATGGCGAATTGTTTATCCGTTCGATCGCGGCCATTAATGTAGACGAAAAGAGCATTAATTTCTTCTGCGACCTGGATTTCGGTGATGAGCTTATTCTCGCTGAGCCATCCGGTTTCGTTGATTCGACGGTTGAAGCCTACCAGAAAATGATGAAAGGCAAACCGGCTAAGCCGCTGGCGCTGCTCGCCAACGACTGCATTCTGCGTCGCCTGAATAATGCTGAAAATCTGAACGGACTGGACAGTCTGAAAGATGTGCCAACAGCGGGCTTCTCAACATTTGGTGAACTGCTTGGTTTGCACATGAATCAGACGCTGACCGCGGTGTCGTTTTTCCGTGTAGCGGATATGTCGTCCTTCTCAGATGCTTATGCTGATAATTTCCCGATACGCTATGCCGGTTTCCGCGAATACTTTCTGCGCCTTAAAATTAAGCGCAGTGAACTGATTCTGAAGTTGCAGAACACCCTGATGGATTACTTCGGTGAATACCGGAATATGTTGCAAAACATCATTATGAATTTCGATCAGGTATCCGGTTATGCAAATCAGACCGGTACGGTGTTGAAAGATATTCAGTCACGGTTTGGAACCTTCTCTGCGGATATTGAAAACCAGACCAAAGACCGTCATCAGTTGCACGATACGGTCAACAAGCTGAAAGACAGCTCTGAGGAAGTGCTGAAAATTCTCAGTGTGATCTCAGGGATTGCCGAGCAGACCAACCTGTTGGCACTTAACGCTGCCATTGAAGCTGCGCGGGCAGGGGATGCGGGTCGTGGTTTTGCTGTGGTGGCAGATGAAGTGCGTCAACTGTCGCATACCACCCAGGATAGTCTCAATAAAACCGAGAAAACCATTACCGGTGTTACCGACTCTACCGCGGCCATTCAGTTTGCCATTACTGAAACTGAAAACTTCCTCAATGCGATTCTGGAAAGCAGCGGGACTCTCAGTTCGGAACTGGAGAATCTGTTAACGTCGTCGATTTCCGCCGGTCAGCAGATCCGTGAAAACCACACCAGTATCAGCTCGGTTATGGAAGCGCTGCAGCGTATGGATTCTGATGTGGAAGTGGTCGAAAAAATGAAGACCATGGGTAAAAGCTGATCCCTTTGCCGGGCGGCTGCTGACAGTCGGTGAATGGTCAGCGGCTGTCAGAGCGGACAGAAAAACGGGCGGGCACTTTCAGTGCATCCGCCCGTTTTTATTTATATGGTTTTCGGGTATTTCAATTTTTCAGGCGGCTTCTTCGCAATCGGCTGCAAGCTCGCGATAGCGTTCACAGAACTCTTTGGTCGAAACATCGCTTTTCGGGTGGTAAAAACGCTTCCAGCACAGGGCAAAATCCTCTGCTGTTGCATTGCTTGGTAATTTGAAATCTTTGTTGCGGGCGTAAATAAACCAGGCGATGGCAGTGGCGTAGGACAGATTGGTGGTCAGTTCTGCATGGGGCTGATTGAGAAAGTCATGCTGGCTTGCCAATCCCCGTACCGTACTGGCCAGTTCCGGACTGTGTACCAGATAATCATCCCAAACGTGGCGATGCGTCAGCGCCTGAATCTGATAAATTCCCAGTCCACGCTGGCCGTCAGTGCGCAGGTGAGCGCCCAGCTTTGATTCCTGAGCGGCGGTGGCCAACAGCAACTGAGCTGCTCNGGGTGTCGAAACACCGATACGTTGCAGCGTTGGTTCAATAACCCAGCGCAGCAGCTCTTTTGCACATATTCCCATCATTTCCTCCCCTGGGCCAAAAGGGCCAACAGGTCATATTACTGACAGCTTAGAACAGAAAAACCGCCTTGTGTCGCTTTTCTACCAATGGATCAGGGCACTGGCGTCATTTTTTGCTCTGTCTTCGGGAAGTTGCATTTCCCATACCAGTTTACAGACATAAAAAAACCGGTCAGAGACCGGTTCTTATGGAGAAGAAGCGAATTATTCGTCTTCTTTAAATTCACATTCCTGAGTTTCGTTCAGGCCTGCCAGTTCATACAGAGTATCGGGATCCTGCAGAATGACTTCTTTACCCTGAGTTTCAATCAGGCCGTTCTTCTGGAAGCGGGTAAACACACGACTGATCGTTTCCACCGCCAGGCCGAGATAATTACTGATATCAACGCGGGACATCGGCAGACGGAACTGAGTCGCAGAGAAACCACGGCGCTGATAGCGCAGAGAAATATCCAGCAGGAAGGATGCTACGCGCTCTTCCGCATTTTTCTTACTCAGCAGCAGCATCATGTTCTGGTCATGACGGATTTCAGTACCCATGGTACGCATCAGCTGTTTGCGCAGATCCGGCAGATCGTCAGCCAGGCTTTCCAGCTGAGTCAGCGGAATTTCACACACCGTGGTGGTTTCCAGTGCTTTAGCGGTCAGCGGGTAGTTGCCATTGTCATAGCCGGCCAGACCAACCAGTTCAGACGCCAGGTGAAACCCTGTGATCTGCTCTTCGCCATTGCTGGCCAGCGTGTAGGTTTTCAGCGCGCCGGTGCGTACAGCAAATACGGATTGGAAGTCTTCACCCTGCTGGAACAACAACTGACCTTTCTGAATAGGGCGTCCACGACGGATGATGTCGTCCAGACGCTCCATATCGGAATCATTCAGAGACAGAGGCAGGCAAAGTGCATTCAGTGAGCAGGTCTGGCAGTGTGGCTGGGTGCCCCGTAGTGGTGCATGAGCGGCTGTCGTCGGTTTCATAGCAAGTTCCCGTTAATGACCTTACTGTCAATAAGGATTACAAAGACTAAAAGTGGNGCTNATATTCTGCCTCATAGACAAATCTGTCAAGGGCTCTGTCAGTGCTGAAACCACACGCTCCAGCCGGTCCACAGGCCGTAAACGATCAGCATAAGGCCAGCAAAACGGCNCACATGGGTGTTAGCTGAAAGACCACTGATCATGCTGCCGGCCAGTGTTGTAGCGAACAGTGCAGGCAGGGTACCGGCGCCAAATGCCAGCATGGATAATGGCCCCATCAAAGGGTCACCATTGGCGGCTACCCAGCTCAGTGTGCTATAGACGAGACCGCACGGAAGCCAGCCCCAGAGCATCCCCAGTAACAGCTGATCGCTGCTTTTTTCCGATTGCATAAAGCGCACAGTCAGCGGCTGCAGACGTTTCCATAACAGGTTACCCACCTGTTCAAAACGGGTGAGCAGCATCGACCAGCGGGCCACATAGAGACCCATCAGAATCAGCATAATGGCTGCGACAGAGCGCAGAACCAGCATGAGAATATGATTCTGCTGCGCCAGCCATAAACCGGCGAAAGAAACGATCAGGCCGGCAATGGCCTAACTGAATATCCGGCCGCTATTAAATAGCAGAGATGCGCGGATGCGGTGCTCGCCGGCGCGGGCGCCAATGGCGGCGGAAATACCACCACACATAACCACGCAATGGCTGGAACCGAAAACACCGAGCAGAAAGGCAGTCAGCAGAGAGAGAGGTTCAGTCATAACTCAGTCAGGCAGTTTGTCAGTGGATTCTGAATCCGCTTTTTTCAGCTCGCTGTCCTGGCGGGTAGGGAGATCATCGTCATCGAACAGAATGCGGTGTGCCGGAGAGTCCATATCATCGAACTGACCGCTTTTCACTGCCCAGAAAAATACCGCAACGGCGATACCAATCAGCAGAATAGAAAGCGGAACCAGCGCGTAAATAATATCCATAAACGAAAAGACCTATACCTGAGAATCATCGCGTGCACCCGGCAGGCGGGTGAGCCGCAGAGCATTGGTCACTACCAGCAGTGAACTGAGTGACATGCCAATGGCAGCTGCCCAGGGCGGAATATAGCCTGCGGCAGCAACCGGCAGAGCGATCAGATTGTACAGTAAAGCCCAGCCGATGTTCTGCATGATTATGCGGCGGGTTTTAGCGGCACCATCGATGGCAGCCAGCAGGGTTTCCAGCCGGCCATTGGTGAGCATGGCGTCAGCGTTGGTTTTGGCCAGATCTGAGGCTTCGTTCACTGCCAGGGCGATATCAGCTCCGGCCAGCACAGGAACGTCGTTAATGCCGTCGCCGACCATCATCACGATTTCCCCTTGCTGCTGCCATTGGCGTACCGCTGCAAGTTTCTCTTCCGGCGAAACACCACGACGGACATCATCAATGCCCAGTTGTTGCGCCAGGCGCGGACCTGCTTCACCCGGGTCGCCGGTTAGTAACGAAACCTGAATACCGCGGTCCATAAGGCCATCAATCAGCCGGTCGGCTTGACGCCGTACGCTGTCATCAAGGCGGAACCAGCCCAAAGGCTGTTCATCATTAGCCAGCAGCAGCCACTGCCCGCTGGCACGGCGATCTGGTTCTGCCGGTGTATTCTCTGGCCAGGCAAAGTCAGCGTGACCGAGGCGCAGCGATTGTGATTGCCATAAACCAATGATGCCTTTGCCGGGAATTTGTTCGACCTGACTCACATCGGCGCAATCAGCACGACGGAAGGCACGGGCGATGGGGTGAGTAGAATGACGCTCAAGCCCTGCAGCGAGGGATTCCAGCTGCTCTTTGCCGATGTCCGCCAGAGGAATAACGTCTTCCAGTGTCAGGCGTCCCTGGGTCAGGGTACCGGTTTTATCGAACACCACGCGGTTCACCTTGTTCAGTACTTCCAGCACGTGGCCCTTACTGATCAGCAGGCCGCGTTCGCGCAACGTGGCGGTGGCGGCGGTGAGTGCGGTTGGCGTTGCCAGCGACAGCGCGCAGGGGCAGGTAACAACCAGCACACTGAGCGCAATAAAGAAGGCATCGGCATTGCCGGCCAGCCACCAGTAGCTGAATACAGAAACCGATACGATCAGCACCGCCAGTACAAAGCGGCTGGCGACCGTGTCAGCGATTAAAGCAATGCGTGGCTTTTCCTGCTGCGCACGGTCCATCAGACGCATAATGGTCGACAGCTGGGCTTCGGCCCCGGTGGCAGTCACTTTCATCAGCAGTGGGCTTTCCACATTGAACGTACCGCCAATCAGCTGGCTGCCATTTTCCTTACGGATCGGCAGGTATTCGCCGGTGAGGGCGGCTTCATCAACGGAGCTGCGGCCTTCCAGCACCACACCATCGGCGGGAATGGCGTGGCCGGGTTTCAGGCGCAGAATATCGCCAACACGGATGTCTTCGCTGGCGATTACCTCTTCACTGCCGTCTTCAGCTACTTTCAGCGCCACGTTGGGCAGCAGAGTCATCAGATTGTTGCCGGCTTTACCCATGCGGTGGCGGGCGCGCATTTCCAGAAAGCGGCCGAGCAGCAGGAAAAAGGTGAACATGCAGACCGAGTCGAAGTACACCTCTTTGCCATGATTCATGGTGCTCCAGATGCTGGCGCAGAAGGCGAGGAAAATCGCCAGCGATACCGGCACGTCCATGGTCAGATGGCGGGTGCGCAGATCGCGGAGCGCCGCCTGAAAAAACGGGAAAGCGCCATACAGCACGACTGGCAACGTCAGTACCAGCGACGCCATGCGCATAAAGAATTCGTATTGATCCGCCATCCCGACATAAAGTGGTACAGCGATCATCATCACCTGCATCATGCCGATGCCGGCGACGGCCAAACGACGGATCGCCTGCTTACCTTCGCGTGAGCGCTGTTCTTCCTGCTCGGTGGCAGAAAAAGGAGAGGCTTTATAGCCCAGCCGGTAAATGGCTTCGGCAATGCTGGAGACGGCAATACGGTCGTACTGCCAGCGCACCACCAGACGGTGGTTGGACAGGTTCAATACTGCCTGCTCAACGCCGGGCAGCTGATTCACCCGGTGTTCGATCAGCCAGGCACAGGCGGCACAACTGATGCCGTCAATAATGAAGGTGGCTTCTGCCAGATCAGCGTTTTCACCCTGATTGCGCGCCACAAATCTGCGTTGCAGGGCGTCGCTGTCGTACAGAGTCAGGGATTCGCGGGCGGTGAGGTCACTGTCTTCGAATTCTGCCGGTGTCAGTTCCGGCAATTCGGTACGGTGTTTGTAATAGTCTTTCAGGCCACTGGCGACGATGGTTTCGGCAATGGCTTTACAGCCCGGACAGCACATAGCCCGGGGCTGGCCATCAATAACGACTGACCAGCGTTCGCCGTCTGCACCAGGTTCACCACAGTGAAAGCAGAGATTATCTTGTGGACTCAGAGTCATTGCGCCTGAATATGAATCGCTTTACCGGCTTCGATCAGTTCAGTGGTGCGGATACGCCAGCCCTGTTCAGGACTTTCCAGCCAGATATGGCGGCGTTCCGGCAGTGGTACTTCATTCACACCAGCGTACTCACCGGATGGCAGGCGCTGCAGCAGAACCGTCTGATCGCGGTCTTCAATGGTCGGATGAATCAGGCGCAGGCTCAGAGTATTCGGATATTCATCGAAATAACCACTGAGAGTGAGGCGAATTTCGTCTTCTGTGAAGGTTGCGTCTGCGCTTGCCTGTAAACGCATTGCCGCTTCATGCACCTCTTTATTTTCGGTGTAGCTGACGCCGTCTTTGTAATAGCTGTCAGACACCAGAGAGTCACTGCCGGTCATGGCCAGATTCAGCATCACCATGCCCCAGCCAATGGCCAGTAACGGAATACCGGCGACCAGATAAAACATAGGCTCTTTGTACCAGCGGCTATGGGATTCAGCGGACTTCATAGAATGTAACCTGTGGGGCAAATAAAAAACCGCCCAAGTGTACCACTTGGGCGGTCAGTCTCCAGTCAGCTTTTGTCAGAATTTCTGATTAAAGCCTCTGGTCTTATGCTTTACTGACGCGGCGCAATAAAGCGGGTCTCTTCGCGTTCAATTTCTTCACCGCTGGCCGGGTCGCTGACCACAAATTCCACATCAACTTTAGTGGCTTTCAGGTTGGCAACTTCCGGATCCATTTCCAGTGTGACCAGCACTTCTTTCAGTTCATTTACTTTCAGGAACTGGTGCTCATCAGCGTCCATGGTAATACCTTCCGGAGCGGACAGTGTCAGCAGATATTCACGGTCGCTCTGCGACATGTTCATCAGCTTCACGGTGTACGAGTTGGTCACTGTGTCATTCACAGTCCACTGGTACAGGGCACCACGGTCACGTTCGATATCGAGACGGAAACCGGTACGGGTCATCAGTGCATAGGAGAAGGCGGTCAGCATCACCAGCATCACAACGGCATAACCAACCAGACGCGGACGGAAGAAATGTGTCTTCTGACCTTCCAGTTCGTTTTCTGTGGTGTAGCGCACCAGACCTTTTGGTTTATTCAGTTTCTCCATGATGGAGTCACAGGCATCCACACACAGTGCGCAACCGATACACTGATACTGCATACCGTCACGGATATCGATGCCGGTCGGACACACCTGCACACACAGCGAGCAGTCAACACAGTCACCAAGAGTGTTCTGTTGTTCTGCATCTGCTGCTTTTTTGCTGCGTTTACCGCGTGGTTCACCACGGTTGTAGTCGTAAGACACGGCCAGGGTGTCGCGGTCGTACATGACAGACTGGAAGCGGGCGTAAGGGCACATGTAGATACATACCTGCTCACGCATCCAGCCGGCATTCAGATAAGTCAGTACGGTAAAAATGCCGATCCAGATATACGCCCAGTGGTTGGCGGCCATCTGGAAAAAGTCCGGGATCAGTTCGCGGATCGGGGTGAAATAGCCGACGAAGGTAACACCGGTCCAGAAAGCGACGAACAGCCAGAGGATATGTTTCAGCGCTTTTTTGCGTAATTTAGTGCCGGACATCGGCTCGTTATCGAGCTTAATACGGGCGTTGCGGCTGCCTTCTGTTTTTTCTTCAATCCACATGAAAATAAAAGACCATGCAGACTGAGGACAGGTATAACCACACCAGATACGGCCGGCGAGGTTAGTAATGGTAAACAGACCGAACGCGGAAATAATCAGCAGCCAGGACAGCAGCATAAAATCCTGCGGCCAGAAGGTGATGCCAAGCACGTGGAACTGACGGGCAGGGAGGTCAAATAACACCGCCTGTCGTCCTTCCCATGTCAGCCATGCGGTACCGAAATAAGCGAGCATTAATGCCCACAGAGTCCAGGTTCTTAATTTCTGAAAAACCCCCTGAATTTCACGTACGTAAATCTTTTTACGTTTCTCGTACATGCTCTGGGTTTTGGGTTCGACGTTTTTGACCGGAATATTACTCATAACGGCAAATCACCTTGGGTTGAGAGTGCAGAACGGCGCTTTGGAAACTGACCCGATCAGGGAGCAACAGCGCTCTATATAACGGCTCAATTATATAGATTCTTTGGAAAGGCTATTATGAAAAAAGCGGCTAAAAGCCGCTTTTCTCAGGTTTTCTTGCCTCAGCTCAACCCTGTAAATCAGAATGATTTACAGGGCTTCGCAGATTACCGTCGATTACTCGTTAGACAGAGAGTAAACGTAGGTAGTCAGCAGGTGAATCTTGGCGTCAGCGTTGCTGCCCAGGATTTCTGCGTGTGCTGGCATCTTACCGTTACGACCGTTTTTCAGAGTGAACTCGATCTGTTTGGAAGAGCCACCGTACAGCCATACATCGTCAGTCAGGTTAGGCGCGCCCAGCAGCTGCATGCCTTTACCGTCTGCACCGTGACAGGCCGCACAGATCTGAGTGAACTGAGGAGCTGCAGCTTCAGCTGCTGCTGCATCGTGCTTCAGACCAGACAGGCTGCGAACGTACTCAACCATATTGGCGGTACCTTCATCACCCAGTACAGCGCCCCATGCAGGCATTGCGCCCTGACGACCCATAGTGATGGTCTGTTTGATCTGTTCCGGAGAACCACCATACAGCCAGTCAGTGTCAGTCAGGTTAGGGAAGCCCTGTGCGCCTTTTGCGTTGGAGCCGTGACATACAGAACAGTTGCTCTTGAACAGACGCTGACCAGACTGCAGTGCTTCTTCGTTATGAATCAGTTCAGTAACCGGAGTTGCTGCGTATTCTTCATACAGAGGAGCGATGGTCTTGTCGAATGCCTGAACTTCGGCTTTCCACTGGTTCTGAGCGGTCCAGGTTACTGGTTCGCCGTCGACTTCTACAGTCAGCAGACCGTTGAAGTTACCAAAGCCGTAAACGCCCAGATAGGCGAAGCCAAATACGATGGTGCCCCAGAACATGAACACCCACCAACGTGGCAGTGGGTTATCAAATTCCTGAATACCGTCATAGTCATGACCAGTAGTCTGGTCGGTTTCTTCTTTACGCATGCCACGGCTGGTGTACTGGATCAGTACACCGCAGCCGATGATGGAACCCAGTGTGATCACTGCGATCCATACTTGCCAGAAAGTACTTAACATAATTAATTACTCCGATCTTTATCGCCGTGCGGCCCGTTCTCATGATCTTCATCACGGAAGGGGATATGAGCATCGTCTTCGAACCGTTTTCTGCGGCTGGAGCCATAGGCCCACCAGATGATCGCAGAGAAAGCTATAAGGGCGAATACGCTGCCCAGACCGCGCACGTCGTTAATATCCATGGGATTACCGTTTAGTGATCACTGTGCCCAGGTGCTGTAAGTAAGCAACCAGAGCTTCGATTTCAGGCTTGCCGTCAACGGCGTCTTTTGCACCTTCGATGTCTTCGTCAGTGTAAGGAACACCAACGATGCGCAGAGCTTCCATCTTCTTAGGAGTCAGACGACCATCAACTTTGTCTTCGAACAGCCATGGATATGAAGGCATGATGGACTCAGGTACAACGTCACGAGGGTTGTACAGGTGAGCACGATGCCATTCGTCGGAATAACGTCCGCCGACACGGGCCAGATCCGGACCGGTACGCTTGGAACCCCACAGGAATGGGTGTTCGTAAACGCTTTCACCGGATACGGAGTATGGTCCGTAACGTTCAGTTTCCGCACGGAAAGGACGAACCATCTGTGTATGGCACACGTGGCAGCCTTCACGGATATAGATATCACGACCTTCCAGTTGCAGGGCAGTGTAAGGCTCCAGGCCTTCAACTGCTTCTGTAGTGTCTTCGTGGAAGAACAGTGGAACGATTTCAACCATGCCACCCCAGCTCAGGGCGATCACGATCATGACCACCATCAGCGGAAGGCTTCTTTCAATATTATCGTGTTTAATCATCTTCCCGACTCCTTACGCCTGAGCAGCTGCAGTGCTTTCAGTTTCTGTTTTGCCTGCGCGTACAGTTTTGTACACGTTGTATGCCATCAGCAGCATACCCAGCAGGAACAGAGCGCCACCCAGTACACGGACGACATAACCAGGGTGAGAAGCTTCTACAGATTCAACGAAGCTGTAAGTCAGAGTGCCGTCAGCGTTAACCGCACGCCACATCAGACCCTGCATGATACCGTTCACCCACATAGAAGCGATGTACAGTACGGTACCGATAGTCGCCAGCCAGAAGTGAGTGTTGATCAGCTTGATGGAGTACATCTCGCCTGCACGACGGCTGAACAAGATAGGGATCAGGTGGTACAGAGCACCGATAGATACCATAGCAACCCAGCCCAGAGCACCGGAGTGAACGTGACCAATGGTCCAGTCAGTGTTGTGAGACAGCGCGTTTACAGTCTTGATAGACATCATCGGGCCTTCGAAGGTAGACATACCGTAGAANGACAGAGATACCACCAGGAANCGCAGNATAGGGTCGTTACGCAGTTTGTGCCACGCACCGGACAGAGTCATCATACCGTTGATCATACCACCCCATGATGGAGCCAGCAGGATCAGGGACATAACCATACCCGCAGTCTGTGCCCAGTCAGGCAGAGCNGAGTAGTGCAGGTGGTGACCACCNGCCCANACGTAGATNGAAATCAGNGCCCAGAAGTGNACGATGGACAGACGGTAAGAGTAAACCGGNCGNCCAG
This sequence comes from Oceanospirillaceae bacterium, assembly GCA_002723385.1. Taxonomy (GTDB): domain Bacteria; phylum Pseudomonadota; class Gammaproteobacteria; order Pseudomonadales; family Oceanobacteraceae; genus Oceanobacter. The sequence continues at coordinate 17,745 of PBNY01000011.1, forward strand.
CCTGCTTNGGAACGAAGTAGTACATGATNCCCAGGAAGCCNGCAGTCAGGAAGAAACCTACCGCGTTGTGNCCCCACCACCACTGGATCATNGCATCAATGGTGCCNGNNNANATNGAGTANGNNTTGGTCANGGAAACCGGNANANCCAGGTTGTTACCAATGTACAGGATCGCAATCATGATCATGAAAGCCGCGAAGAACCAGTTGGCAACATAGATGTGGCTTTCTTTACGAATCGCCACAGTACCAAGGAAGTTAATCACATAAGCAACCCAGACCAGTGCAACCAGAATATCGATTGGCCATTCCAGCTCGGCGTATTCCTTGGTGGACGTCATGCCCAGTGGCAGGGTGATCGCTGCCAGGACGATAACCAGATTCCAACCCCAGAACGTGAAGCTTGCCAGCGTGTCAGAGAACAGGCGAGTGCGACAGGTGCGCTGAACGATGTAGTAAGAAGTGGCGAACAATGCGCTACCACCAAAAGCGAAAATAACCGCATTGGTGTGTAGAGGACGCAAACGTCCAAACGACAGCCAAGGGGTATCGAAGTTCAGTGCAGGCCAGGCCAGCTGAGAGGCGATCAGTACGCCGACAGCCATGCCGACAATGCCCCAAACAACAGTCATGATGGCAAATTGTCTTACCACCTTATAGTTGTACTCGGGATGGTCAAATGCTGTGCTCATGATTGGATTCCATTAAACAGCGAGGATTGAGGGTTAAAAATTTTGGCGACACATTATCAGTGCTCAAGCATGTGTTTGCAAACTTACGCATCGTAAGCCGTTGTTATTTCTTCACTTTGGTGAATTAATAACGCCAAATTTTTACTGGTTGTTCCATTGCGGCAACCACCAAAAGGGCAAGTCGCTGCGACTGAACGCCAGAACAGCCCGGTAGACTCGCATCGAACCTACCAGTAGGCCCATGATAAAGCGAGCTGCTACATCGGCATTGACGTAGCGCAATAGCGAAAGGCTATCTTGTAGCCGAGATGGACAACAAGATACTAACGGTAATGTGGAATCCGGTAAGTTCGACTTATGACACAGACAAAAGTTCGTATTGACGGCAACGAAAGTAGCCCTGCTTTGGTTCTGGCCCATGGAGCAGGTGCCAGCTCGGACAGTGCTTTTATGGAAAGCCTCACCCGAAATCTGGTGCAGGAGGAAGTTTGCGTTTACCGATTTGATTTTGAATACATGCTCTGGGCTCGCGAGCATGGGCGAAAAAGGCCGCCGCCGCGCTTGCCAGCGCTGATAGAAGAATATGTACGCGTTCTGGATATCGTTGACCGCCCGTGTTTTGTCGCGGGTAAGTCGATGGGGGGGCGCGTTGCCAGTCACATGTTGCTGGAGTCAGGTCTCGAGAACGTTTTGGGTGGACTTGCTTTCGGATTTCCATTTCACCCGGTCGGGAAGCAGGACAAGCTGCGAACCGATCATTTTCAGAATCTGTGTAAAAAGCTCTTGATTGTACAGGGAGAACGCGACGCGTTCGGCAATCAGGCCCTGGTTCAATCCCTCAAACTTGAAAGCACGGTTCAGGTTGCCTGGTGCCCAGGCGGGGATCATGACCTCAATCCGCTTAAACGCAGCGGCATCACGCAAGCACAAAATATGTCGCTTGCGGCACAGCGTGCTGCTACCTTTATGCGGATAATTCAACCCTGATCATGCTAGTTCTGGCCTGATGCAGCGGGGCCACTGTTGTTTGGGCTGACTTCTTCAGTCTTTGGGTCATTTTGGCCTGCGTTCAGATATTCCTGAATACGAACGGATATGCTGCGGGTTTCGAGCAGAATTCTTCCCATGTTGGCAGATGGATCAGTGGCTACGGCCAGGACCGCATCGCTACCAATGTGAGTCAGATGCATGACTCCTTCACTGCCCTGAACCATGACCTGTTTCAGTTCACCGATGGCAACTTCTTCTGAAGTTCTTTGAGCCAGTACCAGCAGGGATGCATTCATTGCGGCAAATGTATCCTGATTGGTTTCATCTCTGAGCGCAGAGCCGATGATAAAGCCATCGGTTGTCATGGCTGCTGCGGACATAATGGTGCCGTTGGCAGACTTAACCATGCGTTTCAGGGTGGCTGCGATCATTTCGGCGTTGGCATAACGGCTATTGGCGTATTGCATGGACTGGTTTCCCCTTGATTGGTTGAGTACCTGCGTCCATCGCTTGTTCATTCAGGCTCTGTTTTTGAGCTCTGAATCGAGGTCGTCCTGACTTCTTCTTGGATACTAGGGAAACCGCAGAGCAGATTGTTGATACAGGTCTCAGGTTACTTTGTGACTGTCTGACAATTTATCAGGTTGGGAGGGTTGTCACAGCGCAATTTTGCGCTGTGTCACATTGTTTTACGCAGATAGGATAGTGATGCGTTCTTCTCGTAGCAGAATCGGCTGGATCGCGGCAATGACATTTTTACGTTCTGGAGAGTGGCTCCACTGACTCCAGTCTTCGAGGGATCGCCAGTTGGTTATGATGATTCTGTGGTTTGCATCTGCGCAATCTTTGTATGATGCACCGGATACATAACCTGGCGCCGCGACGATTGCGCTCAGAGTATGTTTAATTGCTTCTTCATAGGTGGATTCCATATCGTCAGCAATTTGGCGGTCAATCAATACCTTGATCATGTCTTTACCTTGGTTATGTTCTTATGGATGACAACCTTAGCTGACCAGATCAGGTGTGGCTTGGCAAGCGGTGTATGAGGTCAATCTTTGACCCATCACATCAGGCAAGTAATTCACGCAGCCTGGATACCGTCTTGTTGGTATCCAGCAGAATTTTACCCAGATTGGCTTTCGGATCCGTTGCCAGGGCAAGCACGGCGTCGTGGCCGACATGGGTCAGTAGCATCAGGCCTTTATCACCCATCACCATGACCTGTTTCAGGTTGCCAATGTCCACTTCTCCCGATGCTTTTTCCGCCAGCACCAGCAGCGAAGCGTTCATGGCTGCAAACAGATCCTGATCCATATTGTCTTTGAGTGCCGAGCCAATGATTAGCCCGTCGGTGGTCATTGTGGCGGCGGCATCGACTGCTCCTCCTGATGACGCGATCAGACCACGCAGGATTGAACGTACCTGGCTGGCTTTGGGGTGTGAGGAGTGTTCGGAAAAATCATCCATTAGAGGGTCTCTGTCTGTCTTGGTCTGGACGGAATGTTTATCAATTGATGACGAAAATAGGAAGAGAAATTGATCAGGCACTGCCGCACCTGATCAGAGAATCTTACAGAGAGGCTTCCAGCATCGGCATCGCCGTGCGGGATTTGCTCAGAACCATACCCAGGTTGGCGGTCAGACGACACACAAAGCAGGCAACGTGTTCAGGGTAAGATTTGCTGCGAATAAATACGTGGATCAGGTTATCGGAGTTGACGATAATTTCCTGGAAATAGTGGTAGTCGTTGGTTTCCAGTCCACGGGCACGTTTGAATATTTGTTCGATGGTGGTCACGTTTGAACCCTGGAACAGATCTGCAGTGGCAGCTGCCAGCAAATCCAGCACGTCATTGGGATGAGAATCAACGGTTTTGATACCCAATAGCATGCCACTGGACAAATCGACATAGCCAGCGGCTACGCACTCAGGAATGCTGACTGTTGCTTTCTGCAGTGCCGCGTTTAGGTCTGACATGGTGAACTCCAATATGATCTCAGGAATGAATCAAGCAGTTGCTTTAATTATCACAATCCAGGCTAAGGGTTGATGGATTGAACCTCCAAGCATTGGCTGGCTAGTGATTTATGTCAATAAGATTGTTGTTTCAGTCTTTTTTGACTCACTTTTGCTTGTAAATCAAAAGCTTTAGCCCGTCGGAGAGGTGAAGTGTCGTCCTTTCAGGCGTCAAATTGATGAAGATGAAAGGCTGTGGATATGGCTCTCGAAGCGTTCCAGAAAGGCCACCTGCTGTCGGGATTGAACCCAGCGTGGTTCGACCTTGCGGGTATTTTCAAGGGCATTGAAGGCAGATTGTCCCTTCCATATCAAATAAGCCGCCAGAATCGTTCCTGTGCGCCCCATGCCCGCTTTGCAATGAACTGCAGTGGTATTGTCTTCGAAAATCTGTTTATCCAGATGGCGGCAAATCTCAACCGCCTGCTGCAGGGTTGGAGCAGCCATATCCGTAATGGCAAACCAGCAAGTCGACAGGCCATGCTCAGCGTTTTTTTCAACGGGGGGCTGCTCTTCTTCCATTAACGAAACCAGATGTCTTACGCCAACCCGATGAAGTGCTTTTAAATCGTATTCAGGCTCGAAAAAAATTCCTGGCTTTGGTGTTCCCGCCAGTTTGCCTGGAATGAGCCACAGAAAGCCTCTGGGCCCAAAGCTGTCTGACAGGTATTTGCGTGCTTCCTTAGGGAGTGGCGGTGGTGGCGGTACGCCAGGGGCAAGGTCTTCCGGATTGGCATCTGGTGACGGTGTTGAGCATGAACCGGTTCTTACGAACTGACGGGCTGTCGGCGATTCGGGCTGATTGAAGAAAACTCTCGATTCCGCAGCTTCCTGAATGTTTCCGCCTGCCAGCAGTGCCGTTTGGCCTCCCAGTTTGCGGGCCTGCGCCTGATGATGGATTGCGATCAGAATTGAGCGGCGTTGTTTCAGTAGTGTCAGATAGTTGAGGATCAGTTCAGCTTCATTTTCCTCAAGCCCTGTTGTGGGTTCATCGAGAAACAACAGGCGGGTTCCGGTGGTGTTTAGCCGGATAATGGCAATCAGTCGCTGTATATGAAGGGGTAAATCCAGCACTGGGCTCGTCAGATGGGATTCGAGTTCACCGATGCCAGCCTCGGCCAGCATTCTGCAAGACAAATCTCTTTGCTGGGCAATGCTCAGGGAGCTGCGTTCAGGGAGATCGTGGATCAGGTTCTCCAACAGGCTGGACATCAGCAGACGCGTGCTTTGCATCACCAGTTTGGGGCGGCGCTCTGTTGCGCCCAGCTCTTCACCGCAATAACGCGCGCTACCCCAGGTTCGCATATTGGGATTGGAGTCGTTAAAGCCAGCCAGTGTTCTCAATAGTGTGGACTTGCCGGTACCGCTGGGGCCGATGAGGCAGGTAATGTCACGATCCGGAATCTGAAGGTTGACCGATCCCAATATGACTTTTTCCGAGAAACTGACCCCAAACTCCTCCAGAGTCAGTGTTGAATCAAGAGTCGATTCGCCAGTATTTTGCTGGTCTGGCATCGTATTATTGCAGGCCCAATTCCAGGATAGACAGCATGCTCATTAACAGCACTTCTACATCTTCGGAACGACGAGCGTCCACTTCATAAACCGGGGCGTTAATGCCCAGTTCTTTCAGTTTCTCGATGTAGTCGGTCAGTGGTGGTTGGGGGCTTAAATCCATTCGGGTAATGCCAATAACCACGGCATTCTTGTTGATGAAGTCTTTGAAAGCATCCAGATAAAACACCATATCGGCGACAGGGTCATCCTGATGATTGTCGATCAGCAGTACCAGACCCAACCCGCCAATGGTCAGGACGTCCCACATATAGCTGAAGCGTTGCTGGCCTGGCGTGCCAAACAAGTGAACTTTTTCGCCACCTTCCAGCTGGAGCATGCCGTAATCCATGGCAACCGTGGTTTGGCTCTTGCGCTTGGCAACATCGTCTGTGGCTTTGGCCTCGGTTGTAGCGACTGGAATGTCACTGATCGTTTGAATGGCAGTCGTTTTTCCTGCGCCTACCTGTCCACCGAAAATGATTTTGTAATCCATCAGTCAAGTCAGCCCGTCTGAGTGAGTCTTACCATGAGTTTTTTAATTAATGACTGACGCCGGTGAGGCTTCAGTCGTAATGTTTCTGCTGGCTTGTTAATTGCCGTTGTGTAGCCAGCATAAGCGGCTGCACTGTAGAACTGAAATAATTCTTCGAGAGGCACAGCGAGAATTCTCGCCGCCAGTTCTATGGATGTTGGCCTTGCCGAGAACAATGCTGCAATGCGACATATGTTGGGTGAACGACTCAAACGGGTCAGGTTAGGCCATTCGTTGAGCTTGATAACATCATCGCGATTGCAGCCGGGCAACAACGCTCCAGCTGAAGTAGAGTACGCCGTTCTCCACATGAGTTCCTGTAAAGGGCGTCCATATTGTGCAGCGTTTTTGATTTCTGTGCACGAATCCGACAAAACTTCTACCTGGTAGTCACTTGGACGAGCTTTTGCGAGGGAATCAATGGAAATGTCATGACAGTGATATCGTCCATGCGTGCCTAACACGGTCACGTGGTGGGTATCGGAAAAATGGAATCGAACGTTCTGGTGGTTGTCAGCTGCACGTTTTAATTGATAAACAAATGACTCTGCCGTTGTTTGAACTGTTGTATTCACTATGAATGCTCCCTTTTGCGCCCACTGACTCTGTTGGCGCAATCATAGTAAAGGTCATTCAGATTGTCCTACAATTTTAATTGACACTTATCAATACTTTGCACAAGTTCCACTTTTTATTTGATGTGGTTATCAATAATCCCTGTTATAGGCTGGGATGATCCCTTGGTTCTTTCTCAGGTCGTTACCGTGCGAGTCTCTGGAAAATACGGCTGATCAGGGAATGATTTGGGCGTTGCTGTAGTTGTTGAGGCTGCGCGAAATGGGTCGTCTTGCGATTGATGACCGTTGTGTAGCTGGCACAGGCTGCAGCCTGATAAAACTGTGAAACTTCCGTTTCTGGCAGACTCAATAATTTGCTGGCCAGAACAATGGAAGTGGGACGGGTGGTGAGCAGAGCGGCGATTCTGTGGAAGCTGGTCTGGTGGGGAAGGCGTGTCAGATTGGGCCAGCGGTTTACCTTGACGACATCGTCCCGTCGGCACAGTCCAGGCAGTGCCTCTGACTGCGTGTAGTAACCCAGTGTCCAGAACAGTTCATCAACTGGACGACCGCGTTTGATTGACGAGCTCCCTTTTTCCGGAGTTATTTCCCAATGCTGATCAAAGCCATTTGCGAGCCAGGAAGTTTCACCTTGAACCGGGCTTTGGATATCGAAGCTCCGCTTGTGGTCGAACACATGGATGGTTTTTCCACACGGAGTGGTTGCGGTGAAGTTGGTCACTTCCGAGTGTTCCTTGAGGACTTTTATTAGCGTACTGGCGTAGGTTTTTGAAGGTTGCCTGGTAAGCCCTGCGGGTGTTGGGTGCGGATGATACATAACTTGTTCTCTGTAACGTTCGTTAGTTTATCATCCGTGAACGATTCCGGAGTGTTGCAAGACGGGCTTGTTGTCAAACCTCACTACAACGTCTGCTGTTACTTTAGGTCAGTTTTGTGAAGAAGTGCAGACTGAACTGTCTTCAATAGACGATTTTTTACTAACGCTTATCAAATAACCCTTCCAGGGAATTGCATTGTGAATTTGAAGAATCTGGCTGTTCCTGAATGCTGCCTGGTGATCGGTGCTGGCAGCGCCATAGGCCAAGCCATTCTGGAACAGTTGTCCGGGGCAGGCTGTCGGCATTTGTTGACCGCCGGACGCGGAGAGGGCGAGGTATCGGATCATTGCCGTCTGAATCTGACTTCGTCTGATTCGGTGGCGGTGCTGTCAACGTTTCTGAAGCAGAAGCGCATGGAAGGCATCGTACCGAGCTGGTGCTTTCATTGTTCAGGCATCTTGCACGATGGTGAGTATTTTCCTGAGAAGGGTCTTTCTTCCATCAAGGGGGAATGGCTGATGAAAAGTATGGAAGTGAATGTACTCAGTCATGTGCATGCTGCGCAGGCGGTGAGTTCGGTGATATCACCTACCCACCCAATTCGCTGGGCATCTCTGTCGGCTATGGTGGGCAGCATCGCAGACAATCGCGTGGGTGGTTGGCACAGCTATCGAATGAGCAAAGCGGCACTGAATATGTTTATTCGAGGGTTGGATATTGAATGGCGGCGCAAACATCGGGAAAACCGTGTTGTTGCCATTCATCCGGGTGCGACGGAGTCGGAATTGTCTCGGCCTTTCCGTCAGGGTTTGCCACCGGGAAGGCCTTTTTCAGCTGAGCTGACAGCGCAAAGAATGATTCAGATAATGGCGAATCTTCAAGAGGAGCAGTCCGGTCATTTACTGCATTGGGATGGTAGCCCACTGCCGTTCTGATTCAACGGCTAACCCGGCCGGGTTGGTAAACAGAAAGGGGGCTCGTGGCGCATTTGGCCGATGCTGAATATTCAACACCGGCCAGGGAGATTCACTATATTGGAGGAGCTTCTTTATATAGACGAACCTGCTGTATCTCAAAGAGGAACCGGTTTGTCCCAGCCCGCAATGCGGATCTCGGTGTCGGTTACCTGAAGATCTTCTGGCTGAAGGACGCCTTCACCAAAGCGATAGCGAGGCTTGCGCTGTCCGCTGCTCATTTCCTGATCGTATTGATCGATCTTTTCACGAATGCCGATGTTCAGATCCTGATGTGCCGCCAGTTTGTCCTGACCGTGTTTCTCTGCAATGAGACGTTGGGTTGCCAGAGGCGACAGGACGGTGGCCGAAGCGTTGTTGCCTCCAAAGCCCTTGGAGTTAATGAAAGCCACGTCCAGCTGGCCAGGCTCAATGGCCTCGTGCTGGAGCTTGTAATCGACACCCTTGGTGTACACATCGTCTGCAATGGCGTGCGTCGTGGTAATACCCGGCAGAATATTATCAATCCAGGCTCCGAGGGCCATCATGGTCTGGTCGGCGGAAGCGGCGGCCAGGGAGTGCCCCAGCTGTGCCTTGACAGCGACAACCGGCCAGTTCTCGACGCCAAAGGCACCTGCCAGCTCCTGATAAATATGGGATTCCGTTGTGCGGTTTTGTGGTGTGCTGCTGCCGTGTGCGTGAACGTAGCTACGGTGCTTCAGCGCATCATCGCCTAGCTGACGACGCACCGATGCCATGGCTTTACCCATGGTCAGATAATTGCCGACCCCCGGATTCGAGATCGACTTCTTGTAGCCGTCTGCGTGTACAAATACATCACCGACTGATCCAAGAATGTTCAGGCCCAGCTCCAGCGCCAGCTCATCGTCGGTCAGAACAAAAAACTGGGCGGATTCGGAGAGGGTGAAGCCTGCGTTGTCGCCAAATGGGCGGCTGGCACGACGAAAATCCGGTGCTTCGTCTTCGCTACAGCCATCCAGTTCTCGCAAGCGTGGCTCGGTCACCAGTGCGGTCATGGCATTGTAGCCTTCAATGATTTCCGGGTTCAGAGGCGCTTCGGCGTTACCAACCACAACCAGGCGGCGACGACCGGATTCAATGTCTTCCTTGGCCAGACGCAGGTTGTAGAGGAAGGTCGCACAGGCTCCGACCATGCTGCCGGTGGAACCCATGTTGCCCAGAACGTAGGCATTGACGAAGTCCGCTGGCATTTCACTCAGGCCCAGAGGGCACTGCTTGGAGCTGGTGCGCTTGCCAGTCAGTGCAGACTGAATCATGCCACCGTGTCCGGCAGTATCCAGCTGGCCCATGGCTGAACCGGCATAGACACCAATTTGATCCGCTGACAAGTGCTGGCAGAGCGTTTCCCATTCGATGCCCAGAGAACCCAGTGCATCGCTGGCGGCATAAACGGCCATTTGCAGGCCTCGCGGGTGATGGCGAGAACGGTATTCGTTGGCGGGATCGAAGCCCTTTGGCAGCTGGCCACCGCTCTGGACGTTCATCCGGCGGCCAGTAATGCGGTAGCAGTCGTTACCGTCGGCATCCTTGAATGGCTCGTGGAATGGAACGGCTTCCGGGTCGAAGCTGGTGTTGTCCCAGCCTCGCACCAGAGTGCCATCCAGGATTTCCTGCTCTTGCTCTGCGCTTAACCCCATCAGCGTCGCGAGACTCTGACGCGTCGACGCTTGCTGTTCTGCGTTCAGTGCGTCATAAACAATACGGCGGAAGGCATGGTTGCCGCTGCTTCGACCAGCGGCATTGATCCCACCGAAGCCGGTAATCACTGCTAGATTTTTCATAAGAATGAGCCCATAAATTTTTATACATGGTAATCGGGCTGATTCAGGACAAGTAATACAATATAGACGTTTCGTGGTATTAAAAAGACGTCATTGGTTGCAGTCTGGAGACAACATGTTGCAGCGTGTCAGTGTATTGGCCGTGGAAGGGATGCTTGCATCCAGTATTACTATTCCGATGGAGATGCTGGAGGCGGTCAGGGCGCGCCTTAAGGTGCATCAAAGGCGGCGAGCGCACTTTCAAATGGAAGTGGTGACGTCCACTCCCCACAACGTGGCAGCGCTGGGAGGTCTGGGGATTCGGGCGGATGCAACGATTCAGGACGTGACGGATACCAGCCTGATTGTGGTGCCCGCTCTGTGGCGGAACCCCAAGCCGCAGGTACGCCGTCTTGACGACACGGTGCGCTGGATTGCCGATCGCTATCGTCAGGGTGCCAGCATCATGGCGGTGGGTACCGGTGTTTGCCTGTTGGCGGAGTCCGGTATTCTGGACGGCAAGCCGGCCACCACTCATTGGCATTATCTGGATCAGTTCGCCAACGATTATCCACAAATCAATCTTCAGCGACGTCATCTTCTGACCCAGTCCCGGCGAATCTACTGCGCAGCCAGCGTGAATTCTGGTGCCGACATGGTGATTCACTTCATCAGCCAGATGTACGGACGGGATCTGGCGCTTCAAATCGAGCAGCAGTTTTCACCGGAAGTGCGCAATCCCTTCAATAAACAGGTTTATCACCACGATGAAACCGGGTCTGGCGTCGCTCATGCTGACGAAGATATCGCCATGGCGCAGTCCATCATTCGTCAAAAATTGACGGAACCCTTACAGCTGGAAGAACTGGCAGAAACGGCAGGTCTGAGCGTACGCCAGTTTCATCGCCGATTTCGTCAGGTCACCGGGGATACGCCGGTGGCGTATCAGCACACCCTGCGTTGCGATGCGGCACGTGAGCTGCTGCAAAACTCCAATCTGGGGGTGGCTGATATCGGGGCGTCGGTGGGTTTTTCCGACAGCGCCTATTTCATACGAGTGTTTAAAAAGCTGGCGGGACAGACGCCAGGAGACTACCGGCGCAAGGTGCGCGGTAAATTATTTACCGTTCCGTAAGGGTAACTACGTAATTCTACTGATTTCTGACATCGGAATGGTCTTGTTGACTCGGATATTACTGGCTTTGGTTACGAAAAATGAGACTCTCAACTTTGTTTCAAGCCCATGAAACCGGCTTTGGGGGGAGTTTTACCCATCCGGAAGTCATTGCTGATCAATATGTGTTCAAAAACACCTTCCTGTAAAAAAACTACAGGAAGTGATTGTTTTCTGTAGGATCTGCGTTCAGTATGTGGGCCAGCTGAAAGTAGTAGAGCAAAAGTACTGATTGATTTTGGTCCATCAGGAGGACTGACAACGGTACTGATAACCGCTGAACGGGTTTAGTTATTGTCACTCGGGCGAGGGGTAATAGATAAAAACGCACAGCGGCGAAAATGGCTCACAAGGCCCTAACCGCGTCTTATCCAGGCGCACTATAAGAAGATCAATGGGAGTTCCGTATGACACAAGATGTCGATATTCAAGAAACTCAGGAATGGATCGATTCCCTGCGCGCGACGATTCGTCACTCCGGTCCGGAGCGTGCAGCCTTCTTGCTGAAAGCACTGTTCGACAACGCCATGGCCAAAGGCGTGGACTTGCCGGCCGCCATCACTACCCCTTACCGCAATACCATCGCGGTGAACAAAGAAAAGCGCATGCCAGGCGATTTGTTCATGGAGCGTCGTATCCGTTCCCTGATTCGCTGGAACGCTCTGGCGATGGTGATGCGCGCCAATGACAACGATGAAGGCCTGGGCGGCCACATCGCATCCTTCTCATCCGCGGCGACTTTGTACGACATCGGTTTCAACTATTTCTTCCGCGGAACCGAAGGCCACCTGGGCGACCTGATCTACTTCCAGGGCCACTCTGCGCCAGGTATCTACGCACGTTCTTATCTGGAAGGTCGTTTTGACGAAGAACAGCTGGACAACTTCCGTCGCGAAGTGGACGGCAATGGTCTGTCTTCCTACCCACACCCCTGGTTGATGCCGGACTACTGGCAGTTCCCGACTGTATCCATGGGCCTTGGCCCGATTCAGGCAATTTATCAGGCGCACGTGATGCGTTACCTGTCTGCCCGTGATCTGGTTGCACGTGGTGATCGCAAGGTTTGGGCATTCCTGGGTGACGGTGAGTGTGATGAGCCGGAAACTCTGGGTGCTATCTCTCTGGCAGGCCGTGAGCAGCTGGAAAACCTGATCTTCGTTGTGAACTGTAACCTGCAGCGTCTGGATGGCCCGGTTCGTGGTAACGGCAAGATCATGCAGGAACTGGAAGGCGTCTTCCGTGGTGCTGGCTGGAACGTCATCAAGGTCGTTTGGGGCCGTCACTGGGACGTGCTGCTGGAAAAAGATACTACTGGTCTGCTGCAGAAGCGCATGGACGAGGTGGTTGATGGTGAGCTGCAGAACTACAAGGCTAACGGCGGTGCATACACCCGTGAGCACTTCTTCGGCAAGTACCCTGAACTGCTGGAGCTGGTTAAAGATCTGTCAGATGACGATATCCAGAAGTTGAACCGTGGTGGCCACGATCCATTCAAGGTGTACGCGGCCTACGCAGAAGCGATGGAGAACAAGGGTTCCCCAACCGTTATTCTGGCTCAAACCGTTAAAGGTTATGGCCTCGGTGAAGCGGGCGAAGCCGCCAATCCGACTCACTCTGTGAAGAAACTGGATACCGATTCCCTGCGTCAGTTCCGTGACCGTTTTGGTATCCCGCTGTCTGACGACGATCTGAAGAACGTTCCTTACTATCGTCCTGCACCAGATAGCCCTGAAATGAAGTACATGCGTGAATGTCGTGAACGCCTGAACGGTGTGGTTCCGACTCGTCGTACAGAATTTGAAGCGCTGAATACGCCTGCACTGGAAGCCTTCAAAGGCCAGCTGGGCGGTTCTGGTGAACGTGAAATGTCGTCCACCATGTCCTTCGTTCGTGTGCTGTCACAACTCGTAAAAGACAAGGAAATCGGCAAGCGCATCGTACCGATCGTTCCTGATGAAGCACGTACCTTCGGTATGGAAGGCATGTTCCGCCAGTTGGGTATTTACTCGTCTGCGGGTCAGAAGTACACGCCGCACGATTCCAACCAGATCATGTACTACAAGGAAGACAAGAAAGGCCAGATTCTGGAAGAAGGTATTAACGAAGCGGGTGCGATGTCTGCGTGGCTGGCTCTGGCAACGGCCTACAGCAACAGCAACTGCGCCATGGTGCCGTTCTACATCTTCTATTCCATGTTTGGTTTCCAGCGCGTTGGCGATTTGTCTTGGCTGGCTGGTGACATTCAGGCACGTGGCTTCCTGATCGGTGCCACCGCAGGTCGTACCACGCTGAACGGTGAAGGTCTGCAGCACCAGGACGGTCACAGCCATCTGATGGCTCACACCATTCCGAACTGTATTTCCTACGATCCGACCTACGGTTTCGAACTGGCTGTCATCATCCAGGACGGTCTGAAGCGTATGTACGAAGACAAGGAAAACTGCTTCTACTACATCACCACCATGAACGAAAACTACGTTCACCCTGAAATGTCGAAAGGTGCCGAAGAAGGCATCGTGAAAGGCATGTACCTGCTGAAAGAAGGCAAGAAGGGCAAGAAGTCCACGCCACGTGTTCAGCTGATGGGTGCTGGTACTATTCTGCGCGAAGTTGAGGCCGCTGCCGAGATCCTGCGTGACGAGTACGGCGTAGAGTCGGATGTATGGAGCGTGACCAGTGTGAATGAACTGGCTCGTGACGGTCAGGCGTGTGAGCGCTGGAACCTGATCAATTCAGAGAAAGAAGCCAAGGTGCCGTACATCACACAGCAACTGGCGGATCAGGATGGCCCGGTCATTCTGTCTTCCGACTACATCAAGTCTTACGGTGAACAGCTGCGTGCTTATGTGCCTGGTGACTTCAAGGTGCTGGGTACCGACGGTTTCGGTCGCTCCGATACCCGTAAGAAACTGCGTCACTTCTTCGAAGTTGACCGCTCATTCGTGGTTCTGTCCGCTCTGACCGAGCTGTCCAAGCAAGGCAAGTTTGACGCCGCCGAGCTGCCGAAAGTGCGCCAGAAGCTGGGCATTGACGAGAACAAAGCGGATCCAACCACGGTTTAAGCGGAGACTGAGACATGAGCAAAGTAACGATTGAAGTACCTGATATTGGTGGCTTTGACGACGTCGATGTCATTGAAGTCAACGTCGCCGTCGGTGACATGATCGAACTGGAACAGGATCTGATTGTTCTGGAAACCGACAAGGCCTCAATGGAAGTCCCGGCTTCTGCCGCTGGTAAAGTGGTTGAGGTTCTGGTTGAAGAAGGAAGCAAGGTCTCTGAAGGTACCGCCATTGTCGTGGTGGAAACTGATGCTGCTGGCTCTGATGCCGGCAGCGCTGCAGCCGAACCCGCGGCACCGGTGGCTGAGGCAGCTCCTGCGGCTGCACCGGCTCCGGCCGCTGCACCTGCAGCAGCCAGTGAACGCATCACGGTCACTGTGCCAGACATTGGTGATTTCACCGACGTTGACGTGATCGAGGTTAATGTTGCCGTGGGCGACACCATTGAAGTCGATCAGGATCTGGTTGTTCTGGAAACCGACAAGGCGTCCATGGAAGTTCCATCTACCCACGCCGGTACTGTGGTCGAAGTTCTGATCGCAGAAGGCGACAAGGCCAGCATGGGAACGGCGGTTGTCGTGGTTGAAACCGGCGCAAGCGCTGTATCCGCTCCAGCGGTTGAAGCGGCACCAGCGGCTCAGCCAGTTGCGGCCGCCGCACCAGCGCCTGTTGCTGCGGCGCCAGCCGGTAAGGTAACGGTCGAAGTTCCGGATATCGGTGACTTTGAAGACGTTGACATCATCGAAGTCAACGTCGCCGTTGGTGACACCATTGAAGTCGATCAGGATCTGATTGTTCTTGAAACCGACAAGGCGTCGATGGAAGTCCCATCGACTCACGCCGGTAAAGTGGTTGAACTGCTGGTTAAAGAAGGTGACAAGGTCAGCAAAGGTTCAGCCATTCTGGTGGTTGAAGCAGAAGGCGCTGCACCTGTGGCCACACCTGCGACGGCTGCGGCTCCAGCTCCGGCGGCTCCGGCAGCAGCACCACAAGCGGCTGCGCCAGCTCCAGCTGCCCCTGCGGCAAGCAAGGGCGGGCTGAGCGAGAAAGAAGCCAAGCCTGGCGACGTATACGCCGGGCCATCTTCCCGTCGTCTGGCACGTCAGCTGGGTGTGAACCTGACCAAGGTGAAAGGTACCGGTATTCGTGGCCGTATCACCAAGGACGATATCCGCGCTTACGTGAAAGACGCTCTGGAACGTGCGGAGAAAGCACCTGCAACGGCAGTGGCTCCGGTAACCGGTGGTTCCGGCATCCCGCCAATCCCGCCAATGGACTTCAGCCAGTTCGGTGAAATCGAAATGGTCAAGATGTCCAAGATCAATAAGATCACCGCATCGAACATGTCTCGCAACTGGCTCAATGTGCCGGCAGTGACCCAGTTTGATGAGGCTGACATTACGGATCTGGAAGCTTTCCGCAAATCCATGAAAGCTGAAGCTGAAGCCGCTGGCGTCAAGCTGACGCCAATGCCGTTCCTGATCAAGGCGGTTGCCATGGCCATGAAGGCAGAGCCTTCGTTCAATGTTTCCATGCACCATGACGGCGAGCACATCGTTCAGAAGAAATACGTTCACATCGGCATTGCGGCTGATACGCCAAACGGTCTCATGGTTCCTGTGCTTCGCGATGCGGATAAGAAGAGCATCTTCGAAATCGCTAAAGAGGCCAATGAACTGATCAAGGCGGCTCGTGACGGCAAGCTGAAGCCTAAGGACATGCAGGGTGGTTGTTTCACCATTTCCAGTCTGGGTGCTATCGGTGGTACTGGCTTCACGCCAATTGTGAATGCGCCTGAAGTCGCGATTCTGGGGGTATCCAAGGCGGAAATGAAACCCAAGTGGAACGGCAGCGAGTTTGTACCTCGCAATATGCTGCCACTGGCGGTTTCCTACGATCACCGTGCCATCAATGGCGCTGATTGTGGCCGCTTCTTCACCACTTTGGTGAGCATGATCGCTGACATCCGTCGCATCCTGCTGTAATTCGCGCTTCACACTGGAAGTGCAGGGCGGTGAAAGCCGCCCGACTGTTGTCGGTTGTCAGTATCAACGACCGATTTCAGTGATCGGTTTCGAGAGTCCCGAGGTATTCAGCTGTTGCTTCGAGACTGTCGGAAAGGCCCCGCCTGGTTAGCGGGGTCATGGAACATGGCACTGCCAGCATGTTCCGTCACAGGCCTTTTACGTTGGGAGGCCTGCTTTCGTTTGCATCACCTTTACTTTTGCCGGTCTTTTGACCGGCTTTTTTGTATGATCAAGGCCTAACTCTCTGCCGGTGAGGCGATCATGCATATCCCATTCAATATTCCCGTCGCTCCAGATGCCGAATGGCAAATCCTTGAAAAAATCATTCACGAAGCCCTGGAGTCCCGTGGAGCCTCTGACGCGATGCGAGATGCCGTCAGTGAGCGCATGAAAGCCGCGTGGGAGGAATCTGCGTTTGAGTATCAGTTTCCGATTCAGGAAGGCAATGAAGATGAACTCAAGGCTGTGCTGGATCTTCACTCTGCCATGAAACAACACGTCACCCGGCTATTGTTCAGTCGTTTGCTGCTGGAAGTTGAGTTGGCGCAGGCCAAAGGCGTCGAGTAACGCGGACCTGATTCATACGGCGCTGTCTGTGTATTACCGATCGTGTGCAAGCCGAGGTGATTCTGGAATTGCTTCGGCGGTCTGAAATTGTTTGTTCTAACAATCCTGTTTGAAAAAAATCCCGGCGCCGTTAGTGTCTTTATGTTCAATATCCCGAGGGGCCTGGCCCTTTTTCTGACTGTTTGACAGGAGCAAAGCATGCAAAAACGACCGTTGGGAGCAACTGAACTGGAAGTGTCCAGTCTGTGCCTGGGAACCATGAGCTGGGGTGAGCAGAACACAGAGGCGGAAGCACATGCTCAAATGGATATGGCGGTTGCGGCGGGCATCAATTTTTTTGATGCAGCCGAGATGTACCCGGTTCCACCGAAGCCGGAAACCCAGGGTCTGACTGAACAGTACATCGGTACCTGGTTCGCCAAATCAGGCAAGCGCAGCGATGTGATTCTGGCGACCAAGGTGGCAGGCCCGGCAGAGTGGTTGAGTTATATCCGCAAAGGCCCGGAACTGAATCGTGAGCACATCGAAGCAGCTCTGGACGCCAGTCTCAAGCGTTTGCAGACCTATTACGTCGATCTCTATCAGATTCACTGGCCAGCACGTGCAACCAACTTCTTCGGCCAATTGGGTTACACCCACCAGCCAGAAAAAGATCGCACACCGATGGAAGAAACCCTGGCTGTGATGGCCGACCTGGTCAGTCAGGGCAAGATTCGTCATTACGGTCTGTCGAATGAAACCCCGTGGGGCACCCTGCAGGCGATGATGATTGCCGACAAGAATGGCTGGCCGCGTCCGGTGTCGGGTCAGAATCCATACAACCTGTTGAACCGTACTTACGAAGTGGGAATGGCCGAGGTGTCTTTGCGTGAGCAAGCGGGACTGCTGGCGTATTCTCCACTGGCATTCGGTGTGTTGTCAGGCAAGTATCTGAACGGTGCACGGCCTGAAAAAGCGCGTCTGACGCTGTACGAGCGCTTTACTCGTTACACCAGTGAAGCAGCGGAAGTGGCAACAGCCCAATACGTCGACGTTGCTCGGGAGTTTGGCATCTCACCGTCAACGTTGGCGCTGGCATTTGTCACCCAGCAACCGTTTGTGACGTCCAATATTATTGGTGCGACGACCTTGCCGCAGCTGGAAGAGAACCTGGCGTCTGCCGAGGTTGTGCTGTCTGATGAAATTCTGGAGCGTATCAACGCCATCCATCATGCCAACAGCAACCCTTGCCCTTAAACGAACAACAGCTGTTCTGCCAAGAGAAGCACTCATTGTCGTGGATGTTAACGGTAACGGATCGATGAATTAATCCGGTGAGTGCTTTCGGCTGATGTGCTGCAATCGCAAGATTAACGCGATGGCGGCACCGCTCAAACCAATGATCAAACCGCTCCACAGTCCTTCCGCACCCATGGGATCCAGGCCAAACGCTTCAAGGCCATGGAAAGCCAGCCAGTAGCCGCTCCCTAACCCCAATCCCCAGTAGGCCACAAAGGTCACGATCATCACTGCAAAGGTGTCCTGAAAGCCTCGCAAGGCCCCGGCGCAGGAGACCTGGGTTGCATCCGACAGCTGGAAAACGGCGGCATAGAGCAACAGGCTTGCACCAACGGCAATCACCTCCGGGTCGGGTGAATAGACGGATGCAATCGCTGTGGCGAAGCTGATCATCAACAGGGCATTCATGGTTCCGATGGCCAGGTTGAGTCTTACCCCCATCCAGGACACGCGTCGGGCGACATCAACCTGTTCTTTGCCAATGTAGTGGCCAACGCGCACGGTCAGCGCCATTCCAAGACTCAATGGCACCATAAAGGTCATGGAGGACACATTAATCGCCACCTGGTGCCCGGCCACAATGGCTGGGCCAAATTCGGTCAAAAACAGGGCGACTACGCTGAACAGGCTGACTTCAAAAAAGATAGCCAGGCCTATGGGAACACCGATGGCGTAGATTTTCCTGACCAGGGTCCAATCGGGAGAGAGAGTGAATCGGAGCAGGGGCGTCGCCGTCGGCAAGCGGAACTGCTGCGTGTCCCAGGCCATGGCGATGGCCATGTACAGAAACACCAGACTGCTGCCGATACCACATCCCACACCACCGAGTTCGGGCAAGCCAAACCAGCCGTAAACAAACAGGCCGTTAGCCGGGATATTCAACGCCAAACCGCTGAGCATAATGCGGGTGACGTGCGTCGCCTGGTTCATGGCTTCGGCATAAAAACGATAGGCGAGGAAAACGCCAATTGCCGGAAAGCCGACGGCGATGGCAGTGAGATAGTGCGAAGCAATGGTTGCAGTCTGAGTGTCATCAACCAATATGGGTAGCAACATGGAAGCGGCTTCCAGAGCGAAGGCACTGAATATCGCCGTGATCACTCCAACCCACAGCGCAGCTCCCAGAAGAGGAGGCAAGCGGTCACACTGGTGCGGTTGTTCAGACTGAGCGGCAAGGCCAGACACCAGCGGTGACAGAGCCACCAGAATACCAGCAAGAAACAACCAGGCGGGGAGCCACAAGCTGGTTCCAATCGCGACAGCCGCCAGATCCCGTGTACTGACATACCCGGACATCACCGTATCAACCGTTCCCATGCCGATTTGCGCCAGCTGGGTCGCCAGTATCGGCATGGTCAGCTTGAGCAGCGCTCGCGCTTCGCTGGAGGGATTGGAATGAAGAGGTGAGGCGTCTTGATGCATAAACAGAAACTGAACTGGTAGGAAGGCTGGCGCGCATTGTGCACTTTCCCCGGCGCTGACGATAGTGGGGCTGGTTGTTTGGTAATCAACCGTTGCTTGTGTAGAATAATGCGCCTCTCAGAGGTCTGATACAGATGTCAGACCTGTTCGAAGCCTGCAAGTCGTAGATCCAGCTGTGAAGCCTTTACTAACCGATGACCTGATCCAGTTATTTGATCAGCTTTTCTATCCATCGACCAATACCCGGTTAATCAATGGCGACGACGAGCCGATTTACCTGCCCGCGGATGACGCAACGCCATTTAATCGTCTGGTGTTTGCTCACGGTTTTTACGAGTCTGCGCTGCATGAAATCAGCCATTGGTGCATCGCTGGCGCAGAACGCAGGAAGCAGGTGGATTTTGGCTACTGGTATGTACCCGATGGACGTACAGCCGATCAACAACGTGCTTTTGAGCAGGTTGAGGTCAAACCTCAGGCGGTCGAATGGGTTCTTTCCGAAGCGTGTGGCAGGCGCTTTCATATCAGTACTGATAACCTGGATGGTGATCCAGAGGCGGTAGCAACCGGACGGCGAGAGTTTGCACACCGGGTTCACGCCCAGACGCACCAGTATTTGCAAGACGGTTTGCCACCAAGAGCGGAGCTGCTAAAGGCAGCGTTTCTGGAATTTTACCAGCGGCATCATGTGTTCAGTGAACATGAGTTTGCACTGGAACAACTCTGATTGGAGTTCATTTGTTCAAAAGTATTTTCGGCTCAAAGAAGCCATCCAAGGCTTCATCCCAACCTGCTGCGGTCGATAGCCGCAAAAACAAAAGCGGTAATGCCCGGTCTGAAGCAGGTAACAAACCCGGTGAAGGTCGCGCAACGGGCCACCGCTCTGGTGCTTCCGAGCTGAAACAGCCCGATGGACGTGGCGGCAAGAAAAAACGTTCTCGCAATCGCAACAACAAGACCCGCTCCGACAAACCGCAACAGAGCTGGTCTCTGAAAGACTTCAAGGTTGACGCTGTTCCCGATAAAACCCGTTTCCACGATCTGGATTTGCCTGAGCCTGTGATGCATGCCATCCACGATCTGGGCTTCCAGTACTGTACGCCGATTCAGGCTGAGAGCCTGCCAGCCGCCTTGCGTGGTCGCGACACCATCGGTCAGGCACAAACCGGTACCGGTAAATCCGCGGCTTTCATTCTGACTATTCTGAATCGTTTGCTGACAGTAAAGCCAGAAGAGCGTTACGCCAGTGAACCACGTGCGCTGATCATTGCTCCGACTCGTGAGCTGGTAATGCAAATCGGCAAGGACGCAATTGGGTTGGCGCGTCATAGCGGTCTGAATGTTGTCACCGTTGTTGGTGGTATGAATTATGAGGAACAGCGCAAGCAGCTGCGTGAAGAAGAGGTCGATATTCTGGTGGCTACACCGGGCCGTCTGATCGACTTCATGCGCAGTCAGGATGTGTATCTGGATCAGGTTGAAGTGCTGGTTCTGGATGAAGCCGATCGCATGCTGGATATGGGCTTTATCCCGGATGTGCGCCGTATTGTCCGTGCGACACCGCCGAAGCACATTCGTCAGACGCTGCTGTTCTCGGCGACGTTTAACTTCGACGTTCGCATCCTGATTGACCAGTGGACGACGGACCCGATCAAGGTTGAAATTGAGCCGGAGCAGGTCGCCACGGATCGGGTGGATCAGAAGTTCCTGCTGGTTCAGGAAAGCGAGAAGTTCGGCATCCTGGAGTCGTTCCTGAGTGAGGAGAACCCGGAGCGCTGTATCATCTTCGCCAACCGTCGGGATTTGACCCGAATGCTGTGTGAGCGCCTGAACAAGAAGCAATACAATGCGGTTTTGTTGTCCGGTGAAGTAAACCAGCAAAAACGTGTCAAGACACTGGAACGTTTCCGTCAGGGGCAAGTGAATTTGATGGTTGCAACTGACGTTGCCGGACGTGGAATCCACGTGGATGGCGTTTCTCACGTGATCAACTACACCTTGCCAGAAGATGCGGAAGACTATGTTCACCGTATTGGTCGTACCGGTCGGGCAGGGGCGAAAGGTGTGTCCCTGAGTCTGATTTCTGAAGACGATGCGTTTGCCGTTCCGGATCTGGAGAAGTATCTGGGCACAAAACTGAAGCTGGAGCAGCCATAAGGCTGCCCGGCAGTCGTCTGGTTCAGGCGTTGGCTTCAGCCCACGCCTTGAGCATCAGCAGAACCCGGTCATCACAGGTCAGGTGAGTGTTGTAGAGCTGCTCCTGGGTTTCCTTGAGCAACGCCTGATCACTGATTTCTTCCCGATAACTTCCCGTCTCCAGACTGAGCTCCTTGCCGCAAGCCTCATAGATCAGGCCTAGCAAGCGTTCGACCTGCTCAAAATCATCCGAGCGCAGGTAGCTCTCTTCCAGATCATTCTCCATTTCCCGTAATACTGACCAGCAGGTCTCACCGCGTTGATACAAGGTGTCCTGGTTGATGCCGTGTAAATCTTCCAGCGCGTAGTCCCAGTCTTCCCAGTCGTCTTCTGGCTGGATCAGTGTGGTTTTGATCTGACCATCACTCATGGACCAGGCAATGGCAATGGGGTGGGAGGTCTCTTCGTGAGAGCTGGGATCAATGGCAATAAAATGCGGGTAGTTCATGGACGTCTCCAGAGGGCGAGCGGCGATTTTATGTCGATCTCACCTCGTTGGCTACGCAGTACTAACGCAAAACACTTCGCCGGGAATGCGTTCAGGCACGATAGCGAATGGATTCGGGAGAGCGATGAAACCAGCGGTGGCACGCGTTTCCCAATCGCCGGGTGGAATTCATATTCAGCCGCCCCGCGACATCCTGATAGTCGTCGTTGCTGGCTTTCAGTTCCTGAACGAGTTGGTCACGCTGGTAGAAATCCATGACCTGAAAGAAACTGGTTCCCAGTGCTACCAGCTGTTGATTCAGCTGCCTGGGGGGGAGGTTCAATAGCGAGGCTATGTCTTTTATGTCACGAATGGTTGGATGTTGACGTAAAACGTCAAATATTCTCAGCGCAGGGTCTTTGTTGAGACGATCCTTACGTCTGAGCAGGCCATTGAATCGCGATTCATACAGGTGGCGATCGAGAGAATCCCTGGGCCGGTGATTGACCAGCAGGCACTGGCTGTTCATCAACGCTTTGGGGAAGCGTCCATGAGCGACCAGCGGCACACCCAGCAAGAATCGTCCATAGGCGGGGAGTTCTGATGCTGGCAGCAGTATGACACGGATACAGGTGCGTATTTCCCCCAGTTTTGCCAGTACAGAAATCAGAACTCCCAGTTGATAACAGGCTGATTCTGCAAGGTTTTTTGCATTCCCGGAACCATAGGGAAGGTCAGAAGACTGGTGCAATAACTGATGCTGATTCACACGCAGCGACTGGCGGCCTGAGGAGATCATCAATGGGAATGGCTCAGAAGATTGAAGCTGTTGGTATCGCATACACAGGGAGAGAGCCTGGGCGGAGTGAGAAGATGCCCCCTGAATCAAATCAACAGGAAAACGATCAGCCTCTGCAGAATTCAATCCCTCGACAAATGCTCCTTTTTTTATATTGGTGTGAAGCATACTGCGGTTCCCTCAATTAGAGATGTAGAAGTCAGCAGGTCACGCGGCTTTTGCTGAATGAAGGCGCAGTGTGTGTCTGACAATGGGGCGCATCGTGGCCAGTAGAATGACGGCCTGATAATAACCAAGAAAAAACTGTGCCAACCCGGGGTGGCGCAAATGGAAGGACGTTCTTGGCTTGACTTGACACAAGAAAGACAAAGCAAACAATTTCAGCAGGGAACTCGATTGACCTGAGTCAAACGGCCGCTTAGGGGGAACTATATTCTGGCGCCATCTTGAAACGCACGTTAAGGAGTGCCTGATGAAACTGTTGAAAACCCTGTTGGCGACTGCTGTAGCTGTAAGTGCTGTACCTGCAATGGCTTATGAAGCAGGCGACATCATCGTTAAGGCTGGTGCAGTTACTGTGACGCCAAAAGATGGCACCGCTGACACTAGTGGCGTTACGACGCTTTTGGCTGGTTCTGCAGATTCGAGTGAACTGGACATCGACAGTAACACTCAGCTTGGTCTTACTGCGGTCTACATGGTTACTCCAAAAATTGGTGTTGAACTGTTGGCAGCGACTCCATTCGAGCACACTGCAGAAATCGATGGCGGGGCTTTGGATGATACTGAGATTGTTAAAACCAAGCATCTGCCACCAACAATCTCTGCTCAGTATTATTTCCTGGATTCAGCTTCTCCACTGCAAGCTTATGCAGGTGTTGGTATCAATCACACATTTTTCTTCGATGAGGAAGATAGTGCCAACTTGGGTATTGATGGACTGGAAAGCAGCTGGGGTATGGCTTATTCCGTAGGTGTTGATTATCTGGTTCACGAAAACTGGTTGGTGAACGCTGCCCTTTGGAAAATGGATATCGATACCAAAGTTAAAGGAAGTGCTGCCGACGGCCTTGAAGTGGAAATTGACCCAACAGTCTTCTTCATCGGTGCTGGTTACAAGTTCTGATCTGATGGACTTTGCAGTATGAAAAAAGGCCGCTTCTGCGGCCTTTTTCGTTCTTTGGAACACTCGCTCTGGAGTATTCACTCGGAGGACTGGGAGAACAACATTCAGACAGCTCTCTCAATTACTTTCGCATAGGTTAGAGTGGCAACGAGTCCTGTTGTTGGGAAGATGTTTGAGCAATGCCCGATACGGCGTCCAGTTGAGTGTCTTGCTTCAGCCAGGAGGCCGCAGTCAGTGCAAACAGGTTTTCTCCCTGAAGAGTGCCTTTGTATTCGCCTTTGACAAACACTTCTGCGCCTTTGCTGGCGGAGTAGGTAACCACCACACGGTCGCCTTTTTCAAGTTTGGTATCCAGCATTTTCACCATGGAACTCATCTGGGGTTCAAGCGCTTCGTACTGATCCCATTCGAGCTGAAGCGCCATGGTTTCGTATAAGCTTACGCCCAATGCTCGTCCGCTGATGCGGTCTGAAGTGACGATGAACTCCACGCGCTCCGGAGCCGATGCTTGTTCAGATTGGTAGACAGCGCCGACATAGGCATTGTCAAGGTAGTAGTAATTTTGTGAAGCCAGATCGACCAGTCGTAATTCAGACTGATTAGCGGAACCAGGCAGAGTGTCAGCGACGGAAATGCCGTTGACTTCGGCAGCTTGGCTCGCTGAAGTAATTGCGGCCAGTGCCACAGCAGTCATCAATTTTTTCATCCTGTCCCTCCATCGGTGTCTTTATTTTTTCCTTACTGATAATGACTTTACTCCCACAAACAGAATGACCGCAACGATTATTCATCTGAAAAACAGGACAATATCGACATGTTACCAACGGTGACAAAAGCGAACGGGGGTGTGGGAAATATCGTACAGGTGGAGGTTTCTTTCAGTAACTCTTCAAAGAGAAGGGCGCTTCGATTGCACTTAAGTAATTGTTTCTCTTGAGATATTTGAACGAGCTGAATATGGAAAAATTGAGACTGCACCCGCCAAAGGGTGCAGAAAGGGCATGGTTCGATGTGTCAGGTTTTCATCTCTACCAGGCGCATAAATTCCTGACGGGTGGCCTGGTTTTCCCGGAAAGTGCCGAGCATTACGGACGTGCGCATCATGGAATTCTGCTTTTGGACGCCGCGCATCATCATGCACATGTGCTGGGCTTCCATAATGACACCCACACCACGACAGCCAGTCACTTCCTGAACGGCTTCAGCAATTTGTTTGGTCATGTTTTCCTGAATCTGAAGACGTCGTGCAAACACATCAACAATTCGTGCAAATTTTGAAAGACCCAGCACTTTGCCATCTGGAAGGTAACCGATATGACAGCGTCCGATAAAGGGCAGTACATGGTGTTCGCACAGTGAGTAAAACTCGATGCCCTGCACAACCACCATCTCGTCGTTATCGCTTGAGAATACGGCGCCGTTCACTACTTCTTCCAGTGAGGTTGTGTAACCGCTGGTCAGAAATTGCATGGCTTTGGCTGCGCGCTTCGGGGTATCCAGAAGACCTTCCCGGTTTTCGTCTTCGCCCAGTTCTATCAGTACTTGCTGATACAGATCTTCCAGTTTCGACATAGTCTGTCCAATATTTGGTAAATACCTGAGTAGTATAGTCAATTTATAAAAACTTATACAAAGCTATATTTGAATAAGTCTTGTATCGAAATTAGCGTTCAAGGGGTCGATTCAGTGATCCCGAGCTGACCACGAATCCAAGTTGAGCCAGATAATTCTCGGCTCCCGGTTGCTCTGACTTTTCTGATGTCCACCAGAGACAATCTCCCGACAGGTCAGCATCAGGCACTGGAATCCGGATGTGCCGTTGATCGAGGCAGTACGCAACTCTTCGGGCGATGGCAGCCCCGGAATCAATCCAGCAGACGTCGGGCCAAAGCGTTTCCAGTTCCTGACGCAGCAGTGGAAAGTGCGTGCAACCAAGAACGACATGACTCATCGGTACCGGCGAGTGTAGCCAGTGATCCAGGTGTTCGTGCAATGCTGCTGGCACCTGATGTGAGTGCAAATAATCCTCTGCCCAATGCACCAGCTCTGAAGACCCTTTTAGTCGTACCCGACAATGACCCGCAAACTGCTGAATCAGATTGCGGGTGTACGTCCTGCCAACGGTAGCTGGCGTTGCGAGCAAACCGATTTCACCG
The DNA here is from genome assembly GCA_002723385.1 of Oceanospirillaceae bacterium. Taxonomy (GTDB): domain Bacteria; phylum Pseudomonadota; class Gammaproteobacteria; order Pseudomonadales; family Oceanobacteraceae; genus Oceanobacter. The sequence continues at coordinate 43,920 of PBNY01000011.1, forward strand.
GTTTCAGTGAGCTGGGCTGCCGTTTTTACGGCTGGCACAACTCCTACCACAGGAATACTCAATTCGGCACGAAGCTGGTCGAGGGCCAGTGTGCTAGCCGTATTGCAGGCGACAACCAATATGTCATTGCTGAGCCGTTGCTGGGCGTCGGAGCACAAGGTGACGATGCGCTGAACCAGCCATTCATCCGAACAGGTTCCGTAGGGAAAGCCAGCATCGTCCATCAGATAATGAATGGGCAGCGTGGGGATGAGTGATCGGATCTCTGCTGCAATGCTCAAGCCGCCAACACCAGAGTCGAATATCAGTACTGAGGGGGTCATAGTCAGTCAGTCGTAGCCAAGCGCGGCATAGTATCAGAAGTTTGAGGGCATGAGTCAGACTTTGTCTGACATTGATCAATTGGAAATTTTGAAAATGCCATACAGTGTGTAGGTGACAATTTTATTAAATTAACAAGGAGGGCGACACATTTATGAATGAAGCAACCAATATGGAATCCGCAAGTGCCTCCGCAGCTTCCGCAGAAAGCATTTCACCGCAGAAGCGACTGGCGTTATTGAGCCAGGATGGCAGTGCCATGCACTCGACCAAACACCGTCCCTATCCCAAGAGAATGTCCGTTGGCGATTACGAGGCTGAAAAGCAGCGTTTACAGATTGAGCTGCTGAAGATGCAGAGTTGGGTCAAACGCACGGGTCAGCGTGTTGTTATCCTGTTTGAAGGTCGTGATGCAGCCGGTAAGGGGGGAACCATCAAGCGCTTTATGGAACACATGAACCCTCGTGGCGCTCAGGTCGTGGCACTGGAAAAGCCGAATGAACGCGAAAAAGGGCAGTGGTATTTTCAGCGTTACATTGAGCACCTGCCCGCTGAAGGCGAGATCGTTCTGTTTGACCGTTCCTGGTACAACCGCACCGGCGTTGAGCGAGTGATGGGATTCTGTACGGATGAGGAATATCAGCAGTTCGTGCAGCAAGTCGCGATGCTGGAAAAAATGTGGGTAGATTCAGGCATTCGTTTGTTCAAACTCTGGTTTTCGGTCAGTCGTGTGGAGCAACTCAGACGCTTCCGTAAACGTCAGGTAGACCCTCTGAAGCAGTGGAAACTCAGCCCGATCGACCTGGCTTCTCTGGACAAGTGGGATGACTATTCACAAGCCAAGCGTGAAATGTTCAAGCGCACCAGTCATGAAGCGGCGCCTTGGGTCGTTGTGCGTTCCGACGATAAAAAGCGCGCCCGTGTGAATGCCATGAGACACATTTTGTCGGAGCTGCCGTATGACAATAAGTCCGATCATATCGACCTGGCTCCCGATCCAAAAATCATTCAATTTGTGTGAGGTGGGGTATGGAAAAACACATCAGTCGGGAACATGCCCGTCGCATCGTCAGTGAATTTCGCTCAGGTTTGTCGTCGGAAGTGCAGTCGGAAATCGGTGAGATCGGCTTTGGCACACTGGAAATGATGATTGAATCGGCATTGAGTACTCAGGTCAGCACCGCTCTGGAAGAGACCATTGGCGATCTTCAGCAGAGTATCGAACGAGCGCGCCAGCGGATGCAGGAATCGGCCTGATCAACCACTCGGAAATAGAACAAGCGGTAATCAAAAAGGGCTATTCGATGATTCGAATAGCCCTTTTTCGTTTACTGGGCCTTGAATACCAGGGTGAAGTTCACTGGCACGTTATAACCGATGTTTTGCAGCTTGGCGATTTCCTGCAGTTTGTCGACACCGGCGTTCAGCTCGAACTTGCGTGCATCCAGCATCAGAGGTGACAGTGAAGCAACCACGATCGAGCCGTCCTTGGCCGGAACGGCCATTACCGGGGTCTTGATCGCTACCCGCTTGCCGTGCAGCGTAATGCTGCCAGACAGGTCGAAAGTCTGGGTTTGGCCAGCGCTCAGCTTCTTCATCACCGAGCGAGGAACGCTGGACTGGAGAACAGCAGAGGTGAATTTGCTGGTCGCAAACAAATGCTTTTGCATGCGCTCGTCACGAATGGGAATGCCGGTTTGTACGCTGGCCAGGTCGATGGTCAGGGTCGTTGAGCCATTGCTCTTGACGGTGCCATCAACAGAAGAGAAGTAATGCGTCTCTGTCTTGTGGATGTTTTTGGTGCTCTGGAAGGTCAAACGGGATTCTGGTGCCAGAGTCCAGTCGGCCATGGTGGCAGAAGCCATCATCATCATCGGCAGGATTGCCAGTCGGGACATACGCATGATCATCTCCTTGTTCTAGTGCAGTAGCGTTACGTTGGGGAAGTGGTACTCGGAAAGCCAGCGCAGTTCACGCTGAATGTCGTTTTTGTGGTCGTCTTCCAGTTGCCAGCGTTGCTTGTCGAGACGGAACTGTTCTTTCTTGGACAGCTTCTGATAGGCATCCAGAATGGGCATGTTGCAGACCGCATCATAATGTTTGCGGCAGATTGTGAGCTCGATGTGTGACCAGGTTTCAGGATCCAGAGCGTTCACCAGATAGTTAATCCGGAGCACACCTTCGGTAATCTCGCATTGGTCAGCCAACACAGAGCGGGCAACGAATTGAATATCGGTAATCAGTTCCTTCTGGTGCGCGCGCAAATTGGCCGCGGCCAATGCCTCTTCTTCTTGTTGTCTTTTTTCAGCCTCTTTTACTTTGCTCGTCAGAGACCAGGCGTACCAGCCCAGGGCGCCAATGATGATCAGGCCAGTCAGAATCAGAATTATGTGTAAGAGGCTCATTAAACTCGATTATCCAGAAAGGGGTTACCAAAACGTCCTGCATGGTAAACGCTGATTTGAGTCAAGTTAAGAGCAAAGCTAGCTAGGGGGCGTTCTCAATTAATTAACGCACCCTGTTATCGGTTAAACATTCATCAGGCAAGGCGTTGAACCTACGCGGCCCGACTTGGGAATGGCAAGTCCTTTCCAAGATTAACAACACAGTCTGGTGGATGTTTAACCATAACCCTTCGGGCTGAGGCCAGTTGACCCCATAACTGCGTTATTCGTCACTTGTTTAGCTCGCTAAACCACGCTCCTCATGCCTTGTTCTGAAACCAACTGGCTCTCAGCAGGGGCGATTCACTGATTGAGAACGCCCCCTAATGCCTCTCAGAATGAAGCGGAGAGTTTCAGCCCGTTATTTACAAAGGCGGCAGCCGCCTTTGCCGTCTTGAGGCGCGGAACCTTCGCGATAACGAACCCGGAAGCGCGCTTTGCCGCGTTGGGGCACGAATTCAAACCGGGATTCTCTGGTAGCAGGAACAGACTGGGTGGACTCGGGTGCTGATTGACAGTGCTCTCTGGTCATCGCTTCGGACATGTCAAATCCCCCCGAGTTCTTTCAGTGCGGAGCTGGCGGTGAAGAAAACCTTGCCGGGGCGCAGCCGTTCCAGCAGGTCGGTGTTGTCGAGCCGATCCATGACCGGGCCCTTGAATTCGGCCAGATGAAGGGTAATACCGAGCTCCGTCAACTGCTGGTGGATATCCAGCAGACATTCGTAGCCGCTGAAGTCGATGTGGTTGATGGCGCTGCCAATCAGGATGACGTGCTTGACCCTGGTGTTGTTCCCCAGGCGTTGCAAAACGAAATCTTCCATATAGCGGCTGTTGGCAAAGTAGAGGTTTTCGTCGATGCGGATCATCAGAACTTCAGGGCAAGTGCTGACCGTATGGCGTTCGATGTTGCGGAAGTGATCACTTTCGCCGAAACGTCCCACCTCAGCAATATGCGGTTCGCTGGTTCGGCGCAGATACAGAATCAGTGACATGAGAATGCCAAGACCAATACCGTGCTCTGCATCGGTGGCCAGTACCATCATAAAGGTCGCCAACCAGACCAGACCATCACTACGCTGGAATTTCCATGCGTGCCAGCCATCACTGAATTTGATCAGTGGCAGTACGGCGACGATGATGATGGCCCCCAGTGATGTCTTTGGCAGTTCCGTGAACCAGCCCGTGGCGAACAAAACGACCAGGGTGATACCTGCCAGGGTAATCAGGGAAGCCAGTTGGGTTTTGGCGCCAGCGGCCAGATTCACCATGCTGCGGCCAAAGCCTCCTGCGACCGGGTAGGCGTGGGATACGGCAGCAGCAGCGTTGGCTATGCCGAGCGCCAGCAACTCCTGATTCGGTTCCAGTAACTTGCGTCGGTCGCCCGCAGCCATGGCAGTAGCCACAGACAGGCTTTCCAGGTAGGCGATCAGAGCGATCAAACCGGCTGACGGCAGCAGCGCCTGCCATTCCAGCGCAGCAAAGTCAGGCAGCCCCAATGCCGGGAGACCCGAAGGAATATCACCGACTTTGGAAAGCGTGTTGCTCTCCGGTAACAGCAGGGTCGCGAAGGCGATACCGGCAGCCACAACCGCCAGGGGGCCACTTTTGCTGATGAACGCCCTGGCCATTTCGGGCATGGGAATCAGGCTGGCCAGGGCCTTGACCAGCGTTGGCCAGAACTTGAGTAACAAAATCGAAAACAGACCGATCATCAGGGCCGCAATTCCAATTTCCTGCCAGTGTTCAAACGCATACAGGATGGGCTGATGATTACCGCCATCACGGGGAATCGGCAGGTCTGTCAGATACTTGATCTGGTTCAGGATGATGACAATGGCCGCTGCGCTGGAGAAGCCTGATATCACCGAATGGCTGATGAATGCAGTCCATCTGCCCAGGCCAATCAGGTAGAAAATCAGCAGAAAACCGCCGGTCATCATCGCCAGTGCGGCGGCATGCTGGATAAACAGTTCGGATCCCGGTTCAGCAAACGGGGTCAGGGCTTCCATGGTCATCAGGGACACGATCGCAACCGGGCCGACAGCAAGGGAGGGACTGGTACCCAGAATGGCATAGATCAGGATGGGAAGCATGGCGGCGTACAGACCAGCCTGGGGGGGCATACCGGCCAGAAAAGCATAGGCAATGCCCTGAGGAACAAGCAGGATGGCAACGATCAGTCCGGCGGCCAGGTCTGACGCAAACCAGTCTTTGTTGTAATGTCGCAGCGTCTTAAACGGTATCACCCTTGCTGCCCTCCTCATCGTAGAGTTCGTTCAATAACTGAAGTACACGAATCGTGCGTTGGTCACTGAGGTGGTAGTACACCGACTGTCCTTCCCGCCGGTGTTGCACCAGTTGTTCCGCCCGCAGCCATGCCAGATGCTGCGATAGTGCGGACTGGCTGAGCGGCAAGTACTGGCTCAATTCTGTGACCGACACTTCGCCATTTTTCAGAAAACAGAGGATGGAGAGACGATGCTCGTTCGCCAGCGCCTTGAGCAATCGTACGGCATTCTGTTTGGAGAAATTCAGCGCGTCAGTCGACATTAAAGAGGGTCCGGTGGATTGACGTTAAGGGCGGGTTGACGTTAGTGTATATCAAGTATTCCTAAATAAGAATATACTAATATTACTGGCGTGACTAACTTGAGGACTCCGGCATGGCGGCAACTGTTCAGACGTTTTTCCACGAAGAAACCTTTACCTTTACGCACTGGGTGCAGGATCAAGCGACTGGAAAAGTAGCGCTGATTGACCCGGTGCTGGACTTCGATCAAAAGTCTGGTCGTACGGCTACCCGCTTCATCGACGATATCCTCAAGCAAATTCAAGAGAAGGGCGCACAGGTTGCCCTGGTATTGGAAACCCATGCTCACGCTGACCACCTGTCAGCCGGCGATTACATTCGTCAGCAAACCCGTGCACAGGTTGTGATTGGCAAACCGATCATTCAGGTGCAGGAAACTTTTGCCAATCTGTTTAATGAACGTGATTCGTTCAAGGCGGATGGCCATCAGTTTGATGTGCTGGTCGCTGAGGGGGCTGAAGTGACTCTGGGTGAAAGCGTTTTTTCGGTGCTGGCGACACCGGGGCATACTCCAGCTTGTGTCAGTTACTTCCTGAATGGTACGGATGTGTTTGTGGGCGACACGATCTTCATGCCGGATATCGGTTCGGCCCGCTGTGATTTTCCCGGCGGTGACGCACGGGTGCTCTTCCAGTCTGTGCAGCGTCTGTTGTCACTGGGAGATGATGTGGTGATGCACCTGTGCCACGACTATCCACCCGAAGGGCGCGCACTGGCCAGCTCGGTGACGGTGGCACAGCAAAAAGAACGCAACATCCATATGCGTGCAGGCATCAGCTGCGAGAAGTTCGTCGAAATGCGTGAAGCGCGTGACGCGACCCTCGATGTGCCGCGTCTTATTTTGCCGTCCCTGCAGGTCAATATTCGCGCTGGCGCACTACCGGAACCGGAAGAGAACGGCGTTTCCTACCTGAAGCTGCCCTTGAACGCCCTGTAATTCCATTCGTTTCAACCATCAGGCTCCGGCTCACACCTTAGCCGAAGCCTGACGGTTTATTCGCTTGCCGGAGATCCCGGATTTTCCCCGTTTTTGTCCACCGGATTTCCACGGCTGCTGCGTTCATTTTCCTCCTGCTGAGCCTGTTCCTCCGCCAGTCTTCTCTGGCGTTCTTCTTCAATGGCGGCTTCTTCCTGTTGAATCAGTTCCGGGTGTTCCAGCGAAATACGTCCGATTTTTCCGGCTCGCAGCTCGTGCAGACACAGTTCTGAAGCTTTATGCAGATCAATCACATTACCAGGACGCAAGCAGCCACGTTTGGTACCAATGGTTTCAAGCGCCTGCATGGGCGTCTCTGGCAACTGCTTGAGTTTAAAGCGCTGCATCAGGGCGTCCGGGTACTGCTTGATCAAATAATCGAGCGTGAACAGGGCAATTTCCTGATACTCGATGGCTGTATCACGAATGGCTCCGCTGGCTGCCAGGCGGTATCCACTGTTTTCGTTTTCGAACCGTGGCCAAAGGATGCCCGGAGTGTCAGACAGCACCAGACCGTTTTTCAGGTCGATCATCTGATTGGCCTTGGTCACCGCCGGTTCGTTGCCGGTTTTGGCTATGTAGCGCCCTGCAAGCCCGTTGATGAGCGTCGACTTGCCAACATTGGGGATGCCCATCACCATAACCCGGATGGCCTGCTTCTTTTCCTGGCGATGGCTACCGAGCTGCTTGCACAGGTTGATCAGCTGTTTGAGCTGTTTGCGATCCTCGGCCACCAGTGGCAAAGCACGGGTGTTGTGCTGTGCGCTGAAATGCTGAACCCAGCTCTGGGTTACTTTGGGATCGGCCAGATCCTGTTTGTTCAGCAGCTTGATGACGGGCTTGTCCCGTCTCAGTTCGTTGACCAGCGGGTTGGTGCTGGAGTAAGGCAGTCGTGCGTCCAGCACCTCAACGACCAGATCAATCTGCGGCATCGCCTCGCTGATTTTCTTGCGAGCCTTGTTCATGTGTCCTGGAAACCAGTGAATTGACATTCTGTGTAATCCGATTGACCTGTTGAAAAATGGGCGGCACATTGTATAGAAGGTGATGTCAAGAGGAAATGTGTGGTTAAAGGTTACGCAATTTGGCTGTCACATTCTCTGGCTAATCTGACCCCGGTCTTTCAAATTCTGTTTCCATTCAGATTGGAGATGATCGTTATGGATCTTTTACCAGATGATTTTGCACGCAGTGCCAAGAAACAGGGCCGTCAGGCTTCAGCGACCGTCTCGGGGCGTCGTCGTTCAGGTTTCCTGGTGGGTAACAAATTTGTTTTTTCTGATTCCGCAGAAGTGATGTGGATGCAAGCTGGCCCTGGAGAATTCCGTGAATTAAGACTTTGGCGCAAGTAGCGCATTTGGGCGACTCTCTGGTGAACAAGCCGGGGTAAAGCTCCGGCGGTTTTCCTGACACTCCAAAGCCCGCTGATGATTTGATGATAACTGGTCGACTTTCTGACAGATTGCTCGCTCGACCGGTGTGTAAACCCCTCTCTCGATGCCACTGTCAAATTCACTGCACTGGCACAATGACTACGCTCCCCCTGCTGTTTTGTCCCTCTATTTGGGTTTGTCTGTTTTCCTGACTCGTCCAATTGAAGACGAATTGCGTTTTATTTCGACTCGTCAGCCTTGAATCTTTACTCGAGGCTTTAATAATGGCGGCTTGTCAAAGCTGACATTTGCCCCAACATGATTGGCTTATGCTGATGCCATCCCATTCAGGAAAACTGCTATGAACACCGAAACCCAAATCCGGGAAAAACTTGTTTCGCTCAATGCTGCTCACGTTGAGATTATCAATGAAAGCCACATGCACGCTGGCCCGGCAACAGACTCGCACTTCAAGCTGATTCTGGTCTCAGAGGCGTTTGAGGGACGCAGGGCGGTGCAGCGACATCAGCAGGTGTATGGTCTTTTGAAGCAGGAACTGGACGGGCCGGTTCACGCTTTGGCGCTGCATTTATACACTCCGGCAGAATGGCAGGAGGCTGAAGTTCCTGCGTCTCCGAGCTGTCAGGGTAAACACTAACTAAGTCATTGAAACATTTATGGATTTTATTTGAGTCACATGTCATTGAAGTGTCATTAAATATTCATAGAATCGCGCCCGAATTTCCCTTACGAAGCTTGGACTATGACATCACTACGCGCTTTCTCTATTTTGCTCGTGACACTGCTGTTCTCCGTTGTCCACGCTGAGCAGCTTGATCCTTTCACCGACCTGGAAATCGACGGCCAAATGCGTCTGTTCGATATCCAGGGGTCTAACACCATTGGTGCTGCCATGGCTCCTGCTCTGGTAGCTGAGTACATGAAGGCCAAAGGTGCAACTGACGTCAAGGTTGAGTCAGCTGGCGTTGAGAACGAAAAACTCGTCACTGGATACATCCAATCTACTCGCACTCGTTTGTCTGTTGGTATCGCAGCTCATGGTTCCGGAACCGGGTTCAAGGGACTATTGAACAGCGACGCCGATATTGCGGCGGCGTCTCGCCCGGTCAAGGACAAGGAAGCCAAAATGCTGCGCCGCGTTGCAGATATGCGTAGCCCGGACAGCGAGCATATCGTGGGTATCGATGGTCTGGCCATTATCGTTAACAAAACCAACCCGGTTAGCGAACTGAGTGTCGATGAAATTGCTGAGATTTTCTCTGGTGGTTACACCGACTGGTCAGAACTCGGTGGTCGCCCTGGACCGATCAAGGTATACGCTCGTGACAGCAACTCAGGTACCTGGGACAGCTTCAAGGGCATGGTGCTGGGTAAAGCATACAAGCTGCTGGACAGCGCAGAGCGTTTCGAATCGAACGATCAGTTGTCGGCGAGCGTTTCTGCAGATCCAAACGGCATTGGTTTCGTGGGTCTGGCGTCAGTAAACGAATCCAAACTGGTGGCGGTTTCCGATGGCAGCGCCAAGGCTCTGAAGCCAAACAAGCTGACTGTCGCTACTGAAGATTACGCCCTGTCACGTCGTTTGTTCCTTTATACCGATGACGAGATTCGCAACCCATACGCTGCTGAGTTCATCCAGTTCGCCCTGGCAGACAATGGCCAGCAGGTGGTGGCCGATGCCGGTTTTATCTCTCAGGAACTGAAGGCGGTTATGCCGGAGTTTTACGCCGATCTGCCGGATGATTTTCGCGCCCTGACCGATCAGGCGCGTCGCTTGACCATTAACTTCCGTTTCCAGCAGGGCAGCGCCAAGCTGGATAACAAGGCGTTGCGTGATATCGAGCGTCTGGTTGACTACCTGCAGCATCAGCGTACAGCCGAAGTGGTTCTGATTGGTTTTGGTGACAAGAAGCGTACCGAACGCCGCTCCAAGCTGTTGTCCAAACTGCGTGCTATGGCAGTACGTCGTGAGCTGGTTCGCAACGGCATCTATCCAAAAGAATCCGTTGGTTATGGCGAGTATCTTCCGGTTGCATCAGCCAACCGTGAGGAAGGCCGTATGAAGAACCGTCGTGTGGAAGTTTGGGTGAAAGACAACAGTTAAGCTTGCTGTTGTTTCTTTCGGATCAAAAAAGCCGATCTTTTCAGGATCGGCTTTTTTTGTTCTGCGCTCTGGAACAGACCCCAATCAGCTCTGTGCGTGGAAATAGAGATACAGATCGATCACAGCCGTCGGGATGCCACCGCACACCTGATTGGACAGATTGATGTCGTCATCAATGTCGGCCATGCCTTCTTCGTCGGCGAACAGACCACTGGTGTACATGACAGAGAACAGGGCTTCAGCCACGCGCTCTTCGTCACGGGCGTACCAGTCTTCTTCATGCAGCATCACCCCGGTCACAAACCCGATGGCCCAGCTCTCAACGGGTGGCTCTTCGTCTTCATCGACCAGAGTCAGCTCTGCGGGAACCGGAAAGTCAGCGCCTGAATCCAGCCATGCCTGGATTTCCTTGCTCAGTTTTTGCAGCAACTCGGTCAGCTGTTGCTGTTGTTCCTTGTTGAAGCCCGTTGTGTCGTCAAAAGCACATCCAAGAACTTCTTCCATATCCAGAGGTTTGGGGCCGATCAGAAAAGCCGTCATCAGGCCGTGGATAGCGAAGAAATCAAAACTGTCCTGCCGTTCGGCTTCTTCTTCCAGCAGAATCCCCAGAGTTTCCAGTTCTTCTTCGGTCAGTGCGGGGATACTATTGAGGTCGGTCATACTGAGGCTCCTGAATGCGCTGGGCTGCCTGAAAAGGAGGCCATGCTACCACATAGTCGGATGTTCGGCGGTGACCAGTTTTCTGATGTAAGACTGCCGATTGAAAAGCGGTTTTATTGCGAAAGAGAGTTCAACACCAATCCATGAAAGCATTTCAGCAGGCTTTTGAACTGGAAGTCGACGGCCAGATGGTCTCGGTGGACATGAAAATGATGCGTCGCAAAAGCATGCGTCTGAGCGTTACGGAACAGGGCGTGATCGACCTGCGTGTTCCTGTGGATGCGGGCAAGGCCGATGTCCTTCGTTTTCTGCAAAAACACGATGACTGGTTGATAGAGCGCTTGCGTCATCATCGCCAGCGACAGGATCGTCACCTTCTGGAATTTCAGCATCTTGGCCAGTCATTGCCGCTGATTCGGTCAGACTCAATACGCCGACTGGAAGTGATGGAAGATCGGGTGCGGGTGCCATCAAACTGGAATGACGAGCAAGTGCTGAATGCGCTGGACAAATGGCGTCGGGTATTCGCGAGGGAAGAGTTTTCGCGCCAGATTGATCTCTGGTGGCCTCTGTTCAGTCAGTTTGCTCCGGCGAAACCTACTCTCAGAGTAAAAAAGATGCGAACCCGGTGGGGGAGTCTGTCAACTCGGGGATACATCAATCTCAATATGGCTTTGACCCAGATGCCTGGTGAATTAATCGAGTTGGTGGTTGTTCATGAGTTGTGTCATCTCAAACACATGGACCACGGCAAAGGCTTCCAGGCGTTGATGAGTCAGGCGTTGCCGGATTGGCGTGCCAGGGAGAAACAATTGGAGGAGCACGCCAGGCGCTTGCTGTGAAGCTGGACACTCTTCATAGCTCGTTCTCTAGCTCTGCAAACGCTGATAGGCCGCCAGCAGTGCCTGAAAGTGCTCCACATCACCGCCGCGATCAGGATGATGCCGCATGGCCAGGCGTCGATACTGGCGGCGAATATCCGCTTCGGAAGCTGGATCAACCAGCTCCAGCAGCTTCAAATCGGCCTTGCGCTGATCCGGCGTCAGAACCTGTTGCCAAACACCGCGCAAGAGCTTGTCGACCGTCTCGCGATCCGTACTCAGATGAGATAAATCGAGGTAGTAGCGCGCCAGCGGATCCGATGCGCAAACCTGCTGGTTGTCGGTTGCATGAGTGGAGTCCCAGGGAAACAGCTGGATCTCCAGAGCTTCGATCTTGAGCCATCCGGCTTCCTTGCCCAACCAGTGTAGCCTCAAACGATACAGGCAATGCATCACCAGAAAGTGGCAACGAAACAGTGTCAGGGAATCACGCAGAGCGTTCGGCTGGAATACGCCCGGCTCAGGCTGCTTCAACCAGGCAATCAGGTCGTACTCTGTGTAGCAGTCACCATCCAGCAGCTTGCTGGCCAGCAATTGTTGCAAGGTATCGAGAGTTTCGTCTGGTGGAGACAGGTCATCAAGATTGAGATTCAGCATGTCGACACGGTACCACAGTTGGTGTCAATTGAGTTCAGGGGCGCTCGGGATCAGTGTCTTCGATGAGCTGGCGGGCAAATGCGGGAAGTTTGGTCTTGATTCGGTTCAGCTTACCTGAAAATTCACGATAGCGACGGCGTACGGAAGTCAGGTAGTCCCGAACCCGGGGAACAGAACTGGCCAGCAGCGACAGCCCGATGATGATCATGATAATACCAAAGGGAATCGGCAAAGGAGTTACGATAATACCGCCGACCACCAAAATGGCACCGGAGACAGCTTTGGCGCTGCGTTTGATCATGTAGTTTCAGCCGTCAGATTCTCAAACGTGTAACGTTGTCATGGACATATTGCGTACGTATGAATCTCCGTATTCATCTTTGGTTTAAGATCAAGGTTTGACGAAATAGTTACGTAATTTTATGTATCCAGGTAAACATGACCATTCCCAGCAAAGAAAAGAAACCCCTTCCTAAACGCAGCCTGTTGATTACTCCAGAAGGTGAGCAGGCCTTGCGGCGTGAATACGACTTCCTGTGGCGTCAGGAAAGACCGCGTGTGACGCAGGAGGTGTCGGACGCGGCCAAGCTGGGTGATCGTTCCGAGAACGCGGAGATTGTGAAAGAACCCCTAATTTCATACTAAAAGCTCTGAAGCCCTTACGGATTGGGGATCTGAAATAGTACAGCTACTAATTCTTATACTATTTCATGGTTTTTTTGGAATGAAAATCATAGGGCTCCTCCGGTAAGGCTTTTGAGTGCGTTGAATTGCCAAGTGCTTAAGGGGATGTCAGATGTGGTAATGAATGGAGTTGCGTTTTCTAAATAATTTTGTGAAGGGGAAGTCCCCTTCATGCGTTTTATGTAGGATTCTATACTACTGTTCGTAATAGATTTCGATTGATTGATACCATTCTGCTAGAATATCCTGTGGCGTTAGTTGGTTCCAATCGAAGCGATTGTACAGGAATATTTCGCAAAAGAGTGCTTCAAATGATGTGGTATGTAGCCACGAATTTATAGGGGGGTTGCCAAGAATTTCATTGTTGCTGCGTTCGATATAATTAATGAAGTTTGATAAAGTTTTAGTGAATTGGTGGATTTTATAAAATGCATTAATTTCATATGTGTGGTTTCTGACTATCGATTTCTCTGCGGCCCATTTCATGGCTACGACTGCCTTCTCTGGTGGGTAGTTCTTTGAGAGGTGAGATAGTATGGCGCTAAGCTGCTTTGTGTTTGCAATTTTAATTTTATATTCTTTGCATATGTAGGGTATCGCATCGTAGAGTTTTTTTAATTGAATGTCATGTATTATTTTTCTGAATTCTTCCAGCTCCTCTGTTGTTGGTGGGGTTGATATTAATCTTTCATATATTTTAAGTTTTATTTCTTCTGGTTGTGTTTTTTCTGATTTTGATATTTCATTCAAATAGACTCCTGTGGAATAATCTACATACCTGTAGTCAATGTTTTCAGGTACCTGAGAGATGACTACTATTGCCTGTGCCTCTTCGAGAGATTGCGTTATGCGGTGATCATGGCTTTCTATTCCGGTTATATTTAGGTGATTGTTGTAGGATAGGATAGGCCAGTCTGAGTAATATGGTTTTTCGGTCGAAAGTAGCAAAGAGAATGACAAAATAGAATTTAGATTTTTAATATATTCTGAAGGCTGGAATTTCTGCTTCATGAATTGATCGAGATTTTTTCTATTTTCCTCCAATTTTTTTATTCGTTCCTTACACACGCAGCTGGGACAAATGAGTTTCTCGTTGTTCATTAGGCGCGATTTAAATTCGCCTCTGTTTTGAGCTGGAGTTTTTTCATGGCAGGAGGTGCACGTAAATCCTGGATAATTCAACAGAACATATGTTTTTTTCAATAATGTGGAGAGGGATCTCGAGTTGGGATTTTCTTGACACATCTTGGTCAGTGTGCTGAACGAATACTGAAATTCGGTTGGTGCATTCTCGTTTCGCTCCCAGAGCATGTGGATCAATTCTACTTCTTCGGCGTTTACAGAGCCGTCAATGCAAATCAAGATGTGTACTCCACTTTTATCTTCATGGTTTATGATGCAATTTTTTGATCTTATTGTTTCTTGCATCATAGTCAATGGTGTTTTTTATCGGGTTTGATGCTAGGCTCGGAATATGGCTTAACAACCGAATCAGTAGTTCATGAAACTAAAGAGCATTGCTGCAGTAAGCGGCGGCTATCCATTCCGAGGGAAAATTCCTGAATCTGTTGGCTCATCTGTGGTCGCAGTTCAGATGAAGGACATTTCGCTTATGGAGGGTGTTAGGTGGGAGGAATGTGTTGAAACACGTTTAACCGGGAAGCGAGAGCCGGTCTATCTCAAGGAGGGGGATATTCTGGTGGCGGCAAGAGGAGGTCACAACTATGCCATCCTGGTGGACGATGCAGCGACTGAGCTTGGCAAGAAAGCAGTTGCTTCCCCCCATTTTTTTGTTGTATCCATTAAGTGCGACACTGTAATACCAGAGTTTTTGACCTGGCTTCTGAATCAGATTCCTGTTCAGCGATACTTTGAACAGAATGCCGAAGGAACACTTACAAAGAGCATACGTCGCAATATCATGGAAGATACACCTGTAGTACTCCCTCCAGTCAATCAGCAGCGAGCGATCATAGCCGTTGCTGGCATATTGCGTGAAGAGCAAATGCTTGCACAAAAACTGATCGATAATGGCAGATTTTTGAGTGGCAAGATTGCTGTTGACTTGTACGCATCTCATTGTAACAAAAAGTAAATGCAACCTGGCCCAGCGTTCTGACCAGGGCTAGAACAATTTGAATGTAAGAGATGAACGACAAATCTATGAGCACTCTCAGCCAAGACGCCATTAACAAAGCCCTGTGGAACGCTTGTGACACCTTCCGGGGCACCGTCAGCGCCGATACCTACAAAGACTTCATCCTCACGATGCTGTTCCTCAAGTACATCTCAGATGTCTGGCAGGATCACTCTGACAACTACAAAGTCGAGTACGGTGATGAGCCAGAGTTAATTGATGAGCTGATGAAAAACGAGCGTTTTGTGCTGCCGAAAGCAGCCAGGTTCTACGCCCTGTACGAACGCCGTCACGAACCGGGTAACGGCGAGCGCATCGACCAGGCACTACACGCTATTGAAGAAGCCAACGGCACCAAGCTCAAAGACGCCGGAAAAAGCGTGTTCCAGGATATTTCCTTCAACACCGACCGTTTGGGTGAAGAGAAACAGAAGAACACCATCCTGCGCCACCTGATGGAAGACTTCGCCAAAGACGATCTCAACCTCAAGCCCAGCCGTGTCGGCACACTGGATGTGATCGGCAACGCCTACGAATACCTGATCAAAAACTTTGCCGCCAGCGGTGGCCAGAAAGCCGGTGAGTTCTACACCCCGCCGGAAGTCTCTGACTTGATTGCTGAGCTGCTCGACCCGCAACCAGGCGACAGCATCTGCGACCCGGCCTGTGGTTCCGGCTCGTTGTTGATGAAATGTGGCCGCAAAATCGTCGCCAGCCACAACAGCAAGCACTACGCCTTGTACGGCCAAGAAGCCATTGGCTCCACCTGGTCGCTGGCGAAAATGAATATGTTCCTGCACGGCGAAGACAACCACAAAATCGAGTGGGGCGACACCATCCGTAACCCCAAATTATTAGATAAAAACGGCGACCTGATGCTGTTCGACATCGTTACCGCCAACCCGCCGTTCAGCCTGGATAAATGGGGCCACGATGAAGCCGCACACGACAAGTTCAGCCGCTTCCGTCGTGGTGTGCCACCCAAAACCAAAGGCGACTACGCCTTTATCCTGCATATGATCGAAACCCTAAAACCCGCCTCTCAAGGTAAGCAGGGCGGAAGAATGGGCGTCGTTGTGCCACACGGTGTTTTGTTCCGTGGTTCCAGCGAGGGCAAAATCCGCAAACAGTTAATCGACGAAAACCTGCTCGATGCCGTCATTGGCCTGCCTGAAAAGCTGTTTTATGGCACCGGCATACCGGCGGCGATTCTGATCTTCAAAAAATCCAAATCAGACACGGACGTGATATTTATCGACGCGTCACGTGAGTTCAAAGCCGGTAAAAACCAGAACCAGCTCAGCGCCGACAACATCGCCAAAATCGTCGAAACCTACCATAACGGCAACGATGTTGATAAATACGCCTACGTCGCCAGCCTCGAAGAGATCAAAGACAACGACTACAACCTCAACATCCCGCCCTACGTTGATACCTTTGAAGAAGAGGAGGAAATCGACCTGATGGCCGTACGTGCCGAGCGCGAACAGCTAAAAGCGCAGATTGTTGAGCTGGAAGGTGAAATGGCCAAGTATTTGGAGGAGCTGGGTTATGAGTAGCCCGGCGGCAGCGCACTACGGCACGCTGGTGGATGTGATCTCCGACCATTTTGCCGACGTCGGGAAAATGGTCGAGTTAAAACGTCAGATGGCAGGTTATTTGGAGGAGCCGGGTTATGAATTCATTCGCTAAGCTCGATGCCCTCAAAGCCAAACTGGATGAGCACCGCCCGCTGGATAAGGCCGTCACCGCCAGTCTGCACGAAGAACTGGTACTGCAATGGACCTATCACAGCAACGCTATTGAAGGTAACACCCTCACGCTGAAAGAAACCAAGGTGGCGCTGGAAGGCATCACCATTGGCGGCAAAACCCTGCGTGAACACTTTGAAGCCATCAACCACCGCGATGCCATTCTGATGGTGGAAGAATTGGTTGAAAAGCAGCAGCCACTGGATGAATGGACCATCAAAAACCTGCATCAGTTGGTGCTGAAAAACATCGACTCTGAAAACGCCGGACGTTACCGGGAAGTGAACGTACTGATCTCCGGTGCCGAACATCGTCCACCCAATGCCATTCAAGTGCCAGAGCAAATGGCTGCATTCAGCGACTGGTGCAGCAACCAAGCCCAGCAACTGCACCCGATTGAACGCGCTGCCCGGGTTCACGGCGAATTTGTGAAGATTCACCCCTTCGTCGACGGCAATGGCCGCACCTCGCGCTTGCTGATGAATCTGGAGCTGATGAAAGCCGGTTTCCCCGCCACCGTGATCGAAGTCGGCCAGCGCCTCGACTACTACCTGGCGTTAGACCATGCCCATTGCACGGGCGACTACACCGACTTTATCCAACTGGTCACCAACGCCGTTGAGAAAAGCTTTGCCACCTACTGGTGGGCACTGGGGATTGAAGCGGATGTTGCCAAGTATTTGGAGGGGGTGGGTTATGACGCATAGGGATATGCTAATGCCGCAAGAGGCAGGATGCCGGGAGCGGCGGGTGCCTGAGGAGTGGGAAGTCAAAGAATTAGACGAGTTATGTAAGAAAATTGCTGTTGGTTTGGCAATTTCAGTAACGCCCTACATGAGAAGTGAGGGTGTTAAGTTGATCCGAAATCAAAATATTAAACGGAATTACTTTAACGATCGCTCAGTGGTCTACATTGATCCGAAATTTGCTGACGCCAATAAAAGTAAAAAGGTAAAGCTGGGTGATATTGTCGCAGTGCGGACGGGGTCAAATATTGGTGAGGCCTGTGTCGTTCCTGAAGAGTTTGATGGGGCA
This sequence comes from Oceanospirillaceae bacterium, assembly GCA_002723385.1. GTDB lineage: Bacteria > Pseudomonadota > Gammaproteobacteria > Pseudomonadales > Oceanobacteraceae > Oceanobacter. Next base: position 61,494 of record PBNY01000011.1, read on the forward strand.
CTAACGTTTACAACTTTGATCGCTAGACCTGATCCTAAGTTACTGGACTCCTTTTTTCTTTCTACGCACATTAATTCAGATCGTGGAATTTCTGAGGTTAATCGATTGTGTGCAGGTGGCGGAAAACCAAATCTAAATTCAGGAGAGCTGAAACGTTACCGATTACTTGCCCCCCCACTCCCCGAACAACAGAAAATCGCCCAAATCCTCTCCACCTGGGACAAAGCTATCACCACCACTGAACAACGGATCGCCAACAGCCAGCAGCAGAAAAAAGCCCTGATGCAACAACTGCTCACCGGCAAGCAGCGCCTGCTGGATCAGAACGGGGAAAGGTTTAGTGGGGAGTGGAGAAGGCTACCTTTCTCAGACTTAGTGTCTCTGGTGAAAACCAAATTCGATCCTAAAACCAATGCTGACGATGTACGCGAATGCATTGAGCTTGAGCACATAACGCAGGTGTCTTCATCTCTGTGCGGTTCAACGAATACCTCTGATGCGGTAAGTACCAAAACTGCGTTTGAGAATGGTGATGTTCTGTTTGGAAAGCTCCGACCATATTTAAGGAAGTATTGGAAAGCAGACCGCCAGGGTGTTTGCTCAACTGAAATTTGGGTGTTTAGGACAAGGGCCAAAGTTGCTGCCGACTACATATTCCAAGTAGTTCAGCTGGACTCATTTATTGAAGTAGCTAATAAGTCCTCAGGTACACATATGCCCAGAGCTGATTGGAATGTGGTCAAAGACTTCTTAATTCCAACACCATCGCTGGAAGAACAACAAAAAATCGCTGCCGTTCTCTCCGCCGCCGATCAGGAAATCACCACCTTGCAACAGCAGCTGGATCACCTGAAACAAGAGAAAAAAGCCCTGATGCAGCAGCTGCTGACGGGCAAGCGTCGGGTTCAAATTAACTAAATAGACAAGGAGTGTTTATGTCCGTATCGGATATGTTTAAAGAGTTTCTCAACAACATCAAAATTGAGA
>PBNY01000012.1 GCA_002723385.1 Oceanospirillaceae bacterium
TCGTAGAAAATTTCAGTACAGGGGCCACATGGCCCGGTGTCACCCATCTGCCAGAAGTTGTCGGACGCGTAACGACTGCCTTTGTTGTCGCCGATACGAATGATCTTCTCTGCAGGCACGCCCACCTGCTTGTTCCAGATATCGAAAGCTTCGTCATCTTCGGCGTATACCGTCACCAGCAGCTTTTCGACAGGCAGATTGAGCCACTTTTCAGAGGTCAGAAATTCCCAGGCAAACTTGATGGCGTCTTCCTTGAAGTAATCGCCAAAACTGAAGTTACCCAGCATTTCAAAGAAGGTGTGGTGACGCGCGGTGTAACCGACGTTTTCAAGGTCATTGTGCTTACCGCCTGCTCGTACACAACGCTGGGAAGTGGTCGCTCGCGTGTAGCTGCGCTGATCTTGGCCCAGAAACACATCCTTGAATTGAACCATGCCAGCATTGGTGAAGAGCAAGGTTGGATCATTGCCGGGGACAAGGGGGCTGGAAGACACCACTTCATGCCCTTTCGAGGCAAAGAAGTCGAGGAATGCCTTGCGAGTTTCTGAGCTTTTCATACGACTGCAGAGTTCCGAAGTAGAAAGAGTGAAATTGGATCAAAGCGGCGAGTATAGCCTGTTGCGGCGTGCAGTCCGAACGCTTATTGCGCCCGGTTACCAAAGAGACTGACAAGGACAGGAAAAAAGACTTGACGCTTGCTGCTCATTAAATAACCATATTGGAATATAGAAATGTATTTGAGGCACCAGTCATGAATGTTGATCGCATCGTTTTCGCCGTAGCCGGATTGTTCATTCTCGCCAGCGTTGGCCTGTCACAGGTTCACAGTGTTAACTGGCTTTGGTTCACCGCTTTTGTTGGCGTCAACATGTTCCAGGCCGCTTTCACCGGATTCTGTCCGATGGCCATGATCCTGAAAGCAGTTGGCATTGAGCCAGGCAAAGCCTTTCAGTAATCAGCATTTCCCGTATTAACTCGACGTAACTCCACACGAAGAGTTGATGCTCGTATCTTGAGGATACGCTCTGTTTGCTCTGGAGGCATGATGCCCAGCCCGGCGGGTTATCGCCGGGTTCTTTTTGCCTCCAGAAAAACAAACAGACTGTAAGATAGTCAGACGTCTCCCTGTCCTTCTGCCGTTTCCATCGCATAACGCGTTTGTTCCGAATCAAATCCCCGGTACGTCAAAAACCGATAAAGCTTTTCTTTCCACTTTGGATCGCTTCTCAACGCCGATCTCTTTTTCTGAGCAACAGCCAATGCCAATTCGAACCAGTCGGCTTCGAGCTCTTCGAAAGCGGTCGCCACGACAGAATCAGAAATTCCCCGCGCCCGAAGTTCCTGTTTGAGTCGCAATGGCCCTGAACCGCGATTCAGTCGGCTACGCAGAAAGACAGTGCAATAGCGCTCGTCACTCTGCCAACCGCGATCAGTCAGGTCATCCAGTACAGAATCAACCAGCCCGGAGTCCGGGGTTCTGGAAGAGAGTTTTCGATACAATTCAAGGCGGGAGTGTTCGCGCCTGGCCAGCAAATCGACAGCCAGGCGCTGGAGGTCAGAAGCGGTGGGCGCTTCAGAATCAGATCTTGATGTCTTCATCCTGCTCGGCATCGTCTTCTGCTGCTGCATCTTCAACATTCAGAAGCTGAGCACGAATACCGGCTTCGATTTCTTCTGCAATCTCAGGGTGTTCTTCCAGGTACGCCGCAGCGTTGGCTTTACCCTGGCCAATCTTGTTGTCCTGATAGCTGTACCAGGCACCTGACTTCTTGACCAGATCGCACTTCACACCCAGGTCAATCACTTCGCCCATGTGATAAATGCCTGCGCCATACATGATCTGGAACTCAGCCTGACGAAACGGTGGCGCTACCTTGTTCTTCACGACTTTAACGCGGGTTTCGTTACCAGTGACTTCATCACCTTGCTTGACGGAACCGGTACGGCGAATGTCCAGACGAACAGAAGCGTAGAATTTCAGTGCGTTACCACCAGTAGTGGTCTCCGGACTGCCAAACATCACGCCAATCTTCATACGAATCTGGTTAATGAAGATCACCAGGCAGTTGGCATTCTTGACGTTCGCCGTGATCTTGCGCAGCGCCTGAGACATCAAACGCGCTTGCAGACCCACGTGGCTGTCGCCCATTTCACCTTCAATCTCGGCTTTTGGCGTCAAGGCTGCAACGGAGTCCACGACAATGACGTCAACGGCGTTGGAACGTACCAGACTGTCGCAGATTTCCAGCGCCTGCTCACCCGTGTCCGGCTGAGAAACCAGCAAGCTATCCAGATCAATGCCCAACTTCTCAGCGTACAGAGGATCCAGAGCGTGTTCGGCATCAATAATCGCAACCGTTTTACCGGCTTTTTGGGCCTGCGCCATGGTGGACAAACACAGAGTGGTTTTACCGGAACTTTCAGGGCCGTAGATTTCAACAATACGTCCCATCGGCAGACCGCCAATACCCAATGCAACATCCAGCCCCAGAGAACCGGTAGACACAGCCGGAATGGCTTCACGGGGCTGCTCGCCCATTTTCATGATTGCGCCCTTACCAAACTGACGCTCGATCTGGCTTAACGCTGCATCAAGTGCTTTCTGCTTATTGGCATCCATACGGTGCGACCCTCACTAAAACCGCTACGCTGTAAATTTAACCAGTATTTAAGCACAAGAATCCAACAGGGCCAACACAAATACTGGTTGTATACACAGTTTTTCTTCCTCATAAGCCAAGCGGCTTCTTACCAGACAGGTTACTTTCTCTCCAGCCAGCCGATCATGCCTTCCAACGCGTAATCGATCGCTTGTTCACGTACGTCAGTACGTGAACCAAAAAACAAATGGTGATGCGCCATCTGCTGGTCGACGTCTCCCCAGGCAAACCAGACCGTGCCGACTGGCTTCTCAGCCGTACCGCCATCAGGCCCGGCAACACCACTGATAGACAACGCAACCTGACCTTCTGAAACAGCACCAGCCACCATCGCCAATACCGTTTCTTCGCTGACTGCACCGAATTGCTCCAGAACATCGGAAGGCACATTCAGAAAACACTGTTTGGATTCGTTCGAATAGGTCACCAGACCATGGGAAAACCACTGTGAAGATCCGGGCAAATCTGTACAGGCAGACGCTACACCGCCCCCGGTACAGGACTCCGCGGTTACCAGCACCTTGTTTTGTCTCAGCAGCATCTCCGACAATTGCTGCAATAGCTCTTCTCGATCCATAACGCCTCCCGCAGATTACATTTTCTGATAGTCGTACCATGGTAACGCGGCCGCTCGATAAGCCGTACTGATTTAGGCCAAACATGATCTGGACAGAGGTTCATTGTCGCATTGATGGATCGCTGCTTTACCGGAACCTCCATTAACAAATGGCTATAGTGTCAGCTTCAGGCCACCGTTCTGGAACTTTATGCCGCTCCAACTCAATACAACGCAGGCAACGCGCCTCAATCGGGTACTGAGCCACATTGAGCAAAATTTGCATCAGACTGTCCGGGTAGCCGATTTGGCAGAGCTGGCTGGATGGTCCCGATGGCAACTGCAGCGTGTATTTGCCGAAAAAACCGGTCTTTCGGTGGCCCAATACATACGTCACCTGCGTTTGAGTCAGGCCGCTACGCAGTTGATTTCAACGTCGGAACGCCACCTGGACATTGCCCTGAATGCCGGGTTTGAATCCGAAGCCACTTTCAGCCGCGCATTTCGCCAGCAGTTTGATTGCACCCCACGCCAATATCGCAACAGGGCCGTTCCTGCAGGCATTCGGTTTCCTCTGGCAGAAACCCGGATGCACTCGATCCGATTGGAGTTCCGGGACGCGTTCCAGATTCACGGGCTTCGGTGCCGAACACACGGTTTGTTTTCCCTGACCCCGGACTACAAACAACGCATCCCCGAACTGTGGAAGCAAACCCTGTCAGCCTTGTCAGAAACTCAGTCCGAGTTCAGTAAACCCATTGGGGTAATCGAGGTTGGAGAGCAGTCCGAAGGACAACTGACCTATTGGGTTGGTTGCGAATCATTTGATCCCGCTCCGACAGAAAGTTTTCAAATGCTGTCAGTACCGGCCAGCCTCTACGCTGTCATTCGGCATATCGGCCCCCTCGATCACCTGCCTGAGACCATTCGCTGGTTTATTGTCCATTGGCTGGATTATTCCCCTTATGAAGCCTATGAGGGGTTTGATATTGAGGACTACCTCGACCTGCAGGAATCCAGCGAGCCACCAAGGCGCGTCGACTACTGGATTCCCATCCGCATCTCCCAGGCCCCGGCGCCAGACCGTTCGAACACGTAACCCAGCGTTGATCACAAAATCCTGGCTCACAGCCCCAGGATGCACCAAATGGCAAAGTTTTCTCTGAACACCTCGAACACAATAGCAATTGATAATGCTTTGCATTAGCCTTTATATAATCAGATAAACTACCAACAAGAGCGACGCATCCGTGTCTGAAAGAAGTACTTGTTCCCTCTCCAGCAAGTTGTTGCTGTTGGGCCTTGTTCTGACAAGCGCCAAGGTCGTCGCTGAGAGTGCTGACACTGAATACGAAGAAGTCATCGCAGTGGCCAGCTTTGAAGATGAAGTCAAACCTGAGCAACGCGGCTTTAGTGTCAACGCGGTTGAACTGGACGAATTGCTGGCGTTTGACAAGGATATTGGCCAGGTTCTGAAGTCCGTACCGGGCATTGTCATCCGCACAGATGGCTCCGTAGGCTCGGATCTCGATCTGTCGATAAACGGCCTGTCCGGTAATCAGATTCGTTATTTTCTTGATGGTATACCGATGGAGAGCTTTGGTTCAGCACTGGAGCTGGGCGATTTGCCGGTCACCATCGCCCAGGATATCAAGATTTATAAAGGCGTGGTGCCAATCTGGCTCAGTTCGGATGCCCTGGGCGGAGCAATCAATATCATCACACCGGGCTCCGGTGAAGACTTCCTGGTGGCATCAACGTCATACGGCTCCTTCAATACCCATCGCCTGTCTCTGAACGCTCAGGAAGTACTTGAAGATTCCAGCACCTTTGTTCGTGTTTCCGGATTCCACAACCATTCCGATAACGATTACGACGTTCACAACGTGGCTGCCCTCGACAGCCTTGGCAATGTTGAAGGCACGCGAACAGCTCGTCGTTTCCACGACCAGTACACATCGCGGATGCTCAGCCTGGGGGCTGGTCTTACCGACCGAGACTGGGCCGATGAGTTATCCATCAAGATCACCGGAGCCAGTAACCGCAACAATGAGCAGCACCCGGATTTCAGCATTAACCGTGTTTACGGCAAATACCATACGCGTAACCACACCCGACTGTTATCCACAACCTACCGGCTGGAAACACTGGACTATCAGATCGTTGCCTATGCCCTGAAAGGCCGGGTATCAGAGTCCACCATTGACGTCGCTTCCCGTACCTATGACTGGGACGGAAATTACGAAGAGAAAGACCCGGGTATTGGCGAACTGTCCGCCAAAACGCACTTTATTCTGACCGACGCTATGCACAGCGGTCAGTTTAACGGCCGATATTTCGTGAACGACGACCTGAGTATCGGTACCAGTCTGGTCATCAATCAACTTGAGCGCTCCGGGCGGGATCGGGTCAATGCCACCAATACCCAGTTCTCCCGCCAGAACCGGATTCAAAAGCATATCCTCGCACTCGACACCAGTTACCTGTTTGGCAAAGGTCAGTACTCGATCAACCTGTTTGCCAAGCATTATCGCTTTGACGCTTTGATCAATGTCGATGAAGTGGTTGATGGCGAGGAGCAAAATGTTCGAACGACACCCGGCTTCTCGAAACAGGGCGGTGGCCTGGCACTGGAGATGCGCTGGAACGATGAATGGCTGGGGCGTTTTTCATTTGAACGAGCTTACCGCTTGCCAGAAACAGCGGAGATTCTGGGTGACGCCCAGTATGTGCGCCCGAACCCGGACCTCCGCAGCGAAACCAGTAACAACGCCAATATTGGCCTTGATTTCAACTATCAAGGCCAGAATGGCACGCTGACAGTCTCCAACAACCTGTTCTATCGACAGGCCAGAGATTTCATTATTTACAACCCGGATCAGGTCATCCGCGGTCTTTATATCAATCTTAACGATATCCGTGCGGTGGGTACCGAGTTGTCCACCCAATACAAACAGCCAACCGGTTTCAGCGTCCGATTTAACCTGACCTATCAGGATATTACCGATCAATCCCGCAAAGACCGGGATGGCGAAGAAAATGATAATTTCGGCTCCCGCATCCCCAACACCCCCTACTTGTTTGGTTCTTCACGACTCGGCTGGGAGCAATATTTTTCAGACTCCAGCCGCATATCGGCTTACTGGAACACGTTCTACGTCAAAGAATATTTTCTGTATTGGGAAGGTGCAGGAAGTCGCGATGACAAAAACGAAATCCCCAAACAAATTACTCACGATGTGGATATCGAATACAGGGATGCCTCAGACGCCGTCAGTGTCGCATTGGGGATAACCAATGCGTCGGACGCAAAAGTGTATGACAACTTCAATATCCAAAAACCGGGCAGAGGCTGGTCATTGAAGCTGAGCTACTCCTATTAAATTCAACACATAATGGTAAAAACAATGTTCAAGACAAATACGCTATTGGCGGCATTACTGAGTGCGGCCCTGGTCGGCTGTGGAAGCGACGACAATAACAGCTCAAGCAACAATAACGACAACACGGATGAAACCAGCACGCCGCTGACGCTGTCCTTCAAAGACTCGGGAGATGCCGAGCCGGAATATCTGATCAATGAAGAAGATCTGAGCACCGGTAACATATCGGCACAGGGCACAGGTACCGAACAACTGGGATGGAATTTCTACTACCCGGTAGGAAATACCCTGTTTGTTTCCGGCTATCAGGATTTCAAGACCGTTTCCTACCAGATAGATGACAATGGCGATCTGTTCGAACTGAACACCTTCCTGTTCGATACTCCGCTGGAAACCTTTGGTAACAACGACGATGCTACCTTGCTGGCGACAACACTGCCGCGTGATGGTACCCACGCCGACCTGACCCTGTACACCGTCGATGCTTCCAACGGTCGTGCCACCTCCAAAGTGACCTACAACATCGAAGACGACGAAGGTGCGGCAGCCGGTGATGGCAGCGTCGCCGCTCCAACAGCCTTGATCGTACGTGGTGACAAGCTGTTCGTTTCCTATCACAAGTGGGACGACAACCAACCGACCAACTACAGCTCTGTCGACGTCAATAGCGCCTACGTAGCGGTTTACGATTATCCGCTGACCGACGGCGCAAACCCGATCAAAATCATTTCGGATGATCGTACCAGCCAGATTGGTGTCAACGGTTCATCAACCAATATGATCAAACTGGAAAACGGTGATATTTATACCTACTCCAATGGCACCGTTGCCGCCGGTTTTGATCCGGCAACGACCAGGCCTTCCGGTCTGCTGCGCATCCAGGATGGGACAACTGACTTCGACAGCGATTACTTCTTTGATATAGAAGACGCTGCTGGCGGTACTATTTTCTGGATGGACAAAATTGGCGGCACCAAAGCACTGGCTCGTATCCTGATGCCAAATGCCGAAGCGGATGTGATTCCATGGTCTGCGTTCGGCAAGGACTACTTCACCCAGAAACTGGTATTACTGGATCTGGAAGCCAAAACTGTCACCGACGTAAGCGGCGTGCCTCTGCATCAGAAGCGTTACTCATCGCCTGTAGAAGTGATTGATGGCAAGGTCTATCTGAGCATCGAAACAGCCGATGAAGCCAACATCTACGAATACGATGTCAGCACCAACACGGCCACCAAGGGGGCCGTGCTCTCTGGCAAAACCATCAAAGGTTTTTACGATCTTGCCAACTGATCGGGATATGCAGGCTTTGGCACGATACTGCCCAATGCCTGATAAAACGTCTTGAACAGTCTCCCCCGCATCAAGCGGGGGTTTTGGTTTATATCCGGCAGAGACCACTATGATATTAATCGCATTAATAACCAACGCTCTGACCAGTTATATTGTTTACCGCATGTGGAATAAAAGCCATCAATGGGCAGAACAATATACTGGATTATATAACGCTCTTAATATTGGCTTATTGCTTCTACCGATACCGATATGGATTCAATCCAGCGGCGCTGAGTTTGGCAGTATTTACTACTGTCTGGCGTTGACAATATCCGGACTCATTATTTGCCTGCTCAATAGCGACCAACAGCCGTTGCAAGTCAAAGGCGTCATTTCCCGGCAACATGCCTCCAGGAAACAAGCATCCGGCGCGCGGAAAACGTCCGACTTCGAGATCCAGCGGCGACTGATCAAATGCGGACACAGTGCATTGGCAGTTCTTATGTCTGCCATTTCAGCCATAGCACTGATGGCAGCATTCACTGGCGGCCTGGCATGGATCTCAGGCAGTCACCCGGAAGCCAATCTGATCATTGGGTTCATTGCTGCCCTGCTGCTCGTCTGGCCGTTATTGGCCAACTGGTTGTTAGACAAGTCACTGCTCCGAAGCGCACTGACCTGTGTACTGATTACCACCGCTGCAAGTCTGGTGATTTATCTGTCCCTCAAGTTCTCCAGTGTGAGCAGCGCAACACCCGTTGCAACCTGACCACCGCCAATACGGTATTCAACTATGACTTCTATTTTCAGCAGTGATCAGATTCGTTCCCAACTGTCTGTTCACAGAATATTTGGCATGGCATCCGCTGCCATCCTGTACCTGGTATGCCTGAGCGGCACTGTCGTTGTATTCCATAATGAACTGTTGCGACTGGAACAACCGGAAGTTGAAGAAACGTTCGAACTGCCTGCTCAGTATCACGCCAAAATCATCAACGAATATTTGCAGAGAATCGCGCCGCAGAGAGAAGCCCTGCCGGAAACCGTTTACCTGGTGATGCCAACACAAGATCTGCCTCGCCCACACGTGACGGACGGCATTGATGAGTGGTATCTGGATGCTCAAGGAGAGTTTCTTCAGCAACCCGACACTCCCTGGACCGAAATGATCACCGGTCTGCATACCCATCTGCACCTGCCGCATGTTCTGGGCAGTGCCATTATTGGACTGACCGGCGTACTGATGACGGCACTGATTTTTTCAGGCGTAGTCGCCCACCCGACCATATTCAAGGACGCATTCAGATTGCGGCGTCAGGCGGCAGACCGACTGCAAGCGACCGACTGGCACACCCGCCTGTCTGTATGGGGCCTGCCATTTCATCTGATGATCGGCATCACCGGGGCCTTTATGGGTATCTCAACCGTACTCGTGGGCGTACTTGCAGCGCTTTACTTCGACAACAATCAGGAGCAGGCCATTGCAGCGGTCTATGGTGATGATCCGGTGGTTGAATCCCGAAGTGGCAGTGTTGATTACCCGACGGCCCTGGCCAATCTGGAGCAACACGCTCCCGCTGCAGAACCCATTTATCTGGCGCTTCATCGTCCCGGACAAACCGACCAGTTGCTGGAAATCGCTGCTCGTTTGCCCGATCGACTGACCTATTCCGAAATCTACCGCTTTGACGCCGATGGACAGCTGATCAACCATCAGGGACTGGCCGACGGGCCAATTGGACGACAGGTGGCGTACTCCACTTATCGCCTGCACTTTGGCAACTTTGCCAGCCTCCAGGTAAAAGTCCTCTACGCCATGATGGGAATCGCGCTGTCGATGGTGTGCGTGTACGGCGTGAACATTTGGCTGAGCCGGAAGAAAGTTCAAGGGCCCTTGCGTCAAATCTGGCAAGGCTGGGTGTGGGGATTACCAGCTGTTATGTTGCTGTGCCTGATTCTTTCCTGGCTACCCGCGTCCTGGTTGCCACTGAATCTGACTGCCACATTCTGGCTACTACTGCTTCTGGTGACGGCCGGTTCGGCTCTGATTCATCGTCAGGAGCACTGAAGACTGGATGCCGGGTCCAAGCCCCGGCATCGTTCTCAACGAGTCATTATCAAACGACAAGACTCAATGAATCAGTACTCCTGCCTGGCGAAGTACTCACGAGTGAGTTTGAACACCACCGGGCTGAGCAGCGCCAGTGCGATCAGGTTAGGCAGTGCCATCATGGCGTTAAGGGTATCTGCCAGCAGCCATACGGCATCCAGGCTGAACACGGTGCCAACAGGAACCGCCAGAATCCAGAGTACACGGAATGGACGAATGGCTTTCACACCGAACAGGTATTCCGCACAACGCTCGCCATACAGACTCCAGCCAAGAATCGTGGTGAAAGCAAAGATCGCCAATGCAATCGCCACCAGATAGTTACCCACACCCGGCAGGGCTTGTGCGAACGCAGCGGACGTCAGTGCCGCACCGGATTCGCCAGACGTCCAGGCGCCCGACGTAATGATCACCAGACCGGTGATGGAACAAATAATGATGGTATCGAGGAAGGTACCCAGCATCGCAATCATGCCCTGACGAATCGGGTCTTTGGTTTGGGAAGCGGCGTGTGCAATGGGCGCAGAACCCAGACCCGCTTCGTTGGAGAACACCCCCCGTGCCACACCAAAACGAATAGCCGCCCAAACCGCAGCACCGGCAAAACCGCCTTCAGCGGCAGACTCAGTAAAGGCGCAGGTAAAAATCAGATTCAGCGCATGAGGAATTTCCGCCGAGTTGATCGCCAGAACCACCAGGCCAACCACCAGATAGCCGATCGCCATCACAGGAACCAGTGCGCCCGCAACGGAACCGATACGTTTAATACCGCCCAGCAATACCGCCGCTGTCAGAACCATCAGAACCAGGCCCGTAGCCCAGGTCGGCACAGAGAAGTTGGACTCGATCACTGCAGCAACGGAATTCGACTGCACGGTATTACCGATGCCAAACCCGGCAATCGTGCCGAACACCGCAAAAGCAGCGCCCATCCAGGCCCACTTGGGACCCAGTCCGTTCTTGATGTAGTACATCGGGCCGCCGACGTGATTACCCTCTTCATCGACTTCGCGGTATTTCACCGCCAAAACCGCTTCTGAATATTTGGTCGCCATACCCACCAGCGCGGTACACCACATCCAGAACAAGGCGCCGGGGCCCCCCAGAAAAACAGCAGTCGCCACACCAGCAATATTACCGGTACCAACCGTTGCCGACATGGCCGTCATCAGGGCCTGAAAAGGAGAAATGTCACCAGAGGACTTGTCGCTCTCGGAGGCCTGACGGCCACTCCACATCAGACGGAAACCGGTCCCAAGCTTCAGAATCGGCATCAGGCGCAACCCCAGTTGCAGGAAAAGCCCGACCCCCAGAATCAACACCAACATCATGGGGCCCCATACGACCCCATTGATGGCACCAACTATATCGTTGAATACTTCCATTATTGTTCCTCTGTATTTATAGATTTTTTTGAGGTTCGCATAGAGCTGTCTGTAGCGCACCTGCTTACAGCCCGGCCACAGGCTCATTAAACGCAACGCTATTCATCAGGGGCAAATAGCCCCTTCGACGAAATATCTACTTTAAATAATCTTTCATAGGTATTTACTTTGAATATGGTTTTATGAGCAGTGGATACAACTGTAATTTTTTGTATTCAGGTCAATTCCCCCATTGTGATCCAGTTCGAACATCTGTACTGCCAAAACCGGTAACCAAGTTCACAAAAATGCCAATCCGGTTCCCGAAGAAATCAGAAAACACTTGCCCACCAACAATACACCATTTAGTGTATTGTTATGAAACGAACACGTGAACAACAAATCGATGACGCCTTCTTTGCCCTGTCCCATCCGGTTCGGCGCCAGATTCTGGAACGCCTGTCCGAAGGGGATGCCTCGGTAGCCGACGTGTCGGCTCCAGCCGGGCAATCCGCGTCCCAAATGACCAAGCACTTGCAGATTCTGGAGCGAGCCAACCTGCTCTCGCGACGAAAACAAGGGCGCACCCATTGCCTGCATTTCGAACCGGAAGCACTCAAGGAAGTGATGGACTGGGTTTCCCGCTACCAGCAGTTCTGGGAAGTCCGGCTGGATTCTCTGGAAATGTATCTCCATAGCCTGGACCCCGAAGAACCTGACACAGAGGGCAACCATGAACGCGGAACTGAAAGCTGACGGCACCATTGAGCTGACCCTGAAACGGGTACTGCCATTTCCTCGACAACGCATCTTCGACGCCTGGATCCAGCCGAAGCACCTGATGCGCTGGATGGGCCCGACGCCGGACATCAACCTGGATTTTGCCGAGGTCGATGCCAGGCCAGGTGGCTCATACCGCATGGGCTTCAAAGACCCGGATTGCCAGACCTCTGAACCGTTGAGCATTGTGCATGGTGAGTTTCTGGTGCTCGAACCGCCCTCAACGCTGAAGTTCACCTGGATTTGGGAGCAACCGGTGCCAGACGCCGGTGCCGTCACCGTGGTCACGGTAGAGCTGAGTGACGTTGCCGCAGGCACCGAACTGACGCTGACTCACCAGCGTTTGCCAAACCAGGAGTTTGCCCAGCGTCACGAGCAAGGCTGGATCGGCACACTGGACAAATTTCAGCGCTATCTCGAACGCCCTCATTCAACCCCGATTTCCGATAACCCTACGGAGGCTTGAGCCATGTCGGACTACAAGGTCACCATTCCGAGCAGCCTGAACCGCGAAGACACCTACAAGGCCATTACCGAGCATATGTCCGACTGGTGGACACCCATGTCTGCCCGGTTTCTGGCAACCGGCGACCGGGCCAAAACCGATTTTGGGGTGAAATCCTATTGGGTATTTGAGGCCATCACGTTGGATGCACCGAATCTGATCGAACTGAAATGCGTTGAATCCCACATGGTGTCTGATCAACTGGACGATCCAGAGGAATGGAAAGGGACGGTGCTGAAATTCGAAGTCGGCGATCAGTCACTGACGTTCACCCATATTGGACTGACACCCACCATGGCGTGTTACTCCATTTGCGAGCCGGGCTGGAATCACTACCTGCTGACCAGCCTCAAACAGTTTCTGTCAGCCTCCCGTCTGGCGGATGCCAAGGGACAACCGACCACCCTGGAACGCTGAGTCAAGCAAGGAGCCGAATATGCCGGAGCCACAAGCCAAGCACTGGTTATACGCAGCCAATCCCGGAATGTACCGGGTTGATGACGCCTTTCAGGCACCACACGCGGCCTGGCCGATGAGTTCACGGGTGGACGTGGGCGATGTCATCTTTTTTTATCTGTCATCACCGGTTCAACGCATTCGATACCGTGCTCGCGTCAGTCAAATTCATTTACCGGCCAGTGACGTCGAGGAATTGACCTCGCCTTTCATCACAGCAACCCCAGCCAAAAAACAATCGGCTACACCAACCAACAAGACATTTATGCTGTTGGAAAACATCACCGTCCTGCCGGATTCCCAGTCAGAAGCCCTGAGCTTTGCCAGCCTGAAGCAACAGGGTTTGCAAGGCGCCCTGATGGGGCCGAGAAAACTGGAGAACAACCCCAAACTGCAGAACTACATTCTGAAAACGAGCGGCCTGATGGGAGCAACCTCATGACGTTTGAATTGCTGTCCGAGATGTTTGTCACCCATCACAACGCCGAACACGGCACCATGATGGGCACGCCCTGCCTGCGTTATAAAGGTGAATTCGTTGCCATGATCTTTGAACGAGCCGATTCTCTGATCGTCAAATTACCCGCCGAACGGGTTAACGAGCTCATCGCCACAGAGCAGGGCAACGAATTTAACTTTACGAAAAAACGCTTCCGGGAATGGGTACTGATACCTCGTCAACATCAAGACCGCTACGAGGAGTACATGATGGAAGCACTGGAGTTTGCGCGCTCAAAAGCCAAATAGTGGCTTTGAACCGCCAATGTGCGGGTTCTTGATCAAGCTTCGAATCGCACGGCTTGATGCAAGTACGTGACCGATTGGGCGATAACAAAAGGGAAACGGGTGGCACAGCCACCGAAAAGACCGCCATCACATCACAGCCAGAAAACCGCAGTCGGGCGGTGTTGCCGGGCATAATCACGCTTAGTCAAATTTCCGTGTTCAGCGTATTGCTGCATCCATTACTGGATCGTCTATTTTTGCATTAAGGAATGACAGGGTGCGCTCGCCGGGTTCAGATAGAAAGACTCCGGGCTACCAGTTTTTCCACCCAGGCATCCAGCTGCCACATCCATGGAAAACGGCCATAAATTGTCCATTCTTCACACGGTATGGTGTTTGCGTTAGCGCCTCCCATATCTGGAAACTCACTGACATAAAGTCCCCAGTTCTGGTCAGCTGGCAGAATCAACGCCCGGTAGAATTGCTCGCCGGATTCGGCTTTGACCCACACCGGATATTCCAGCCGCTGCAGCTCATTCCCAATAACAGTTTCGATGAAGTGCGACAGTCGGTCACACTGCTGCCAACCGGCATGCGCCGATAAACCAAGAAGGTATGGCTTTTTCATGACCTGATAACTCCAGCCATTGCCCGATTCCGCGTGAGATTGCAGCGACAGCCACCAGCTTCCATTCAGGCTGACGGAGTGACGGGCGAACCAAAGGAACAGTATAAACAGACCGAACCAGAACAATCGTTTCAGGTATTTGTGTTGTTTGACAAGGCTCTCGGTACTCACAGAAACGTAACCTTCCAGGGCTGACAACGACATCAGGATCATTGCGGGCGACCATGGGAGGTCGCCCCTACGCAACGGTTTCCAAAGCACTATCACACACTGGTCTTTGACAGCCAACGAATCATGTACAGTCAGCAATCCGATGCGCTATTCAAACCGTNGGGGTCTATACCGCTCTGCACAGCCCAAAATCCTTTACGACATTTCAACCGTCGGGGTCTATACCGCTCNGCNCAGCCCAAAATCCTTTACGACATTTCAACCGTCGGGGTCTATACCGCTNCTGCCCAACCCAAAATCCGTTACGACATTTCAACCGTCGGGGTCTATACCGCTCTGCCTAACCCAAAATCCCTTACGACATTTCAACCGTCGGGTCTATACCGCTCTGCCCAGACCAAAATCCGTTACGACATTTCAACCGTAGGGGGCGGGTCCCACCCCGCCCCTGACTGTTGATCCGCTCAGGACGGTATCAGGCTTTTCAATTTCCGACTTTCGTCCGCCAGATCTTGAAGAGATGGACATGCTCCCGCCTCAATCAGCTTGCGTGCCTGCATATGATCCGCCGGTTTGTTCACCGAATGAACCGCAATCAGTTTGCCTTGCTTGAGATAACAGCGAGAAAACTTGCCACTGGCCATCTCACCGCGCAACACGCATTGATCGTAACCTTCAAACAGCCCTGCCATCTGCAATTTGATGTCGTATTGATCCGACCAGAACCAGGGCAGGTTGCGGTATTCGGGCTTGGCCATGGCTTCTCCAGCGGATTCCGAGGTGGTCTGAGATGCCCTGGCAATGATCTCGGCGATCAGCTTGGCCTGGTCCACCGCATTTTGAACCGACTCCAGTCTCATCAGAGGTTCGGCTGAGCCAGCTGCTGCTGACCAGCAGGTCGGAGCCACCACCAGATCACCAGCGGCAAACACATCCGGCTGGCTGGTTTCACAATGGCTATTCACCAGAATGCCTTCCGGCTGTTGCCGTTCCGGTTGACCGCACTCCAATCCAGCGGCCTGCGCCAGTGAGGTATCCATCACCACCCCAATACCTGCGACCAGCAGGTCTGCAGGAATCTGATCACCGTCGCTCAGTTCCACCGCTGAGACGCTGCCTTCAGTACCAATAATCGCTGTTGGCACCACGCCAAAACGGAAGACCACACCCTGTTGCTGGTGCTGATCCAACATGTATTCCGCCAGTTCCTGATCCACCGCGTTGTTCATTAAACGCTGGCTACGGACCAGAACGGTTACTTTTTTGCCCAGTTTGCGAGCCGTTGCGGCAAACTCCAGAGCAATAAAACTGCTGCCGACCACCACCACCTGCTCGCTATTCGGCAGTTGGTTTTGCAACTGTCTGATGTCGGTCAGAGATTTCACGTAGCCGATACCATCCAGATCTGCGCCAGCACAATCCAGTTTTCTGAGGGTTGCTCCAGGCGCCAACACCAACCAGCGGTAGACCAGGGTTTCGCCCGTGCTGAGTTCGACCTGCCGACGCTCGGTATCAATCGCGGTCGCCCGAGTACTGTTGAGCAACTGAATCTGTTGATCGTCGAACCAGTTGGCTGCACGGAACCACAATGCCTCCTCTCCCGCAGGACTGAGCAAATGCCCCTTGGACAGAGGCGGACGCTGATACGGCAAATCCGGCTCGGCATTCACCAGTGTAATCTGTCCTTGATAGCCATTTCGGCGCAAAGAATCGACACACTGAAAACCGGCATGACCGGCTCCCACAACGACGACACCGTGAGCACTATCAATGCCATCAACACCGATAGCTTGCTCTGACGCCACTTGGGCGGCGGAGGTCATTAACCCTGCTCCTCGGGCATATGCACAACAATACCGTCGAGTTCAGCAGTCATTTTGATCTGACAGCTCAGACGACTATTGTCTTTACGCTCAGACGCTGTGTCTTCCAACATTTCGTCTTCGTTTTCAGACATTGCTGGTACCTTGCTTACCCAAGCATCGTCCACATAACAATGGCAGGTCGCACAAGCGCAAGAGCCGCTGCACTCCCCCTCAATGCCTTCGATGCCATTCATTACGGCACCTTGCATCAGAGTCATTCCTTCGGCCAGTTCCAGCTTCGTGGCCTGGCCCTGAAAATCTACATAAGTCACGGTTGGCATGATTGAATCTCCAAAAAAAGTGAGCAACCTGGCTGCGCACCAACGCAGCCAGGGTTCCGCTGTCAGCGAGTGGAAACCAGTAACGACAGAGGACTACGGAAAGTCGACGACGGCATCCATCTCAGATCCTGATCAACAGCACCGATGTTCGGGAACTGTGTCAGCACTTCTTCTACCGCCACCTTACAAGCTAAACGCGCAATGGCGGTTCCCAAACAAGCGTGTACACCGCCACCAAAACCAAGATGTCCCTTGGGATTACGGCTGACGTCATAGACGTCTGGATTCGGGAACTGGCGTTCATCCCGGTTACCAGAGCCATACGCAAGGCAGACAAAATCACCTGGTTTCATGGTCTGGCCATGCAGAGTGACTTCCTTCTGCACACAACGGCGGAAACGCTGAGCCGAGGTGTTGAAACGCAGGCTCTCTTCAATCGCCGCTGGAATCTTGGACGGATCAGCCACTAAGGCGTCACGTGCTTCTGGATGATCAGTGATGTTTTTCATCAACATGGTCATGTAACCAGACAGCGACTCGATACCCGCCATGATCAGCGTCGTTACAGTCAACTGAATTTCACGATCCAGCAGTTTCTCGCCATCAATTTCTGAGGTGATAAAACCACTCAACAAATCCTCACCAGGATTTTGTTTACGTTTCGCCACCAACTTGTCGGTGTAATCCACCATCCACTCATAAGCGGCCAGGTGTTCAGGCCCCTTGGTGCGGGTTTCAGGATCCGACTGCACCATCAATACGGCTTTCTGACGCACAATTTCCTGGTCTTCTGCGGGCAGAGCGAACAGGTAAACGATCAAATCCAGTGTGTAACGGGCCGAAAACTCGGATACAAAATCAAACTGATCTTTATCCGCTACCGCTTGCAAGTGTGCCTTGGCCGCCTGTCTTGCTGGCTCCATCACGTGATCCAGAGCGCGTTTGGTCACGGCTTTCTGAATCAGCGCACGCAAACGGTCGTGACGTGGGGGATCTGTTGTGCCCAGCGTGGCCCCCGCACGGTTGGGAAGTTCGGTCATCAGGTTGCCCTGCGCCGATGAATAGGTCTCCCAATCGTTCAACGCGGTGACGATATCCTCGTACCGGGACAGCACCCACATGTTCGCTTCTTCACTCCAGAACAGGGGGTGCTCATCTCGCAGTACCTGATAAAAAGGAAATGGATTGGCGTCCACTTCCGGAGAAAACGGGTCAAACTTGAACATCCGTTTCATCCTCCAGGTTGTCGTTATTGTTTTGTCGTTATTAGTGCTTGGTACGGGGGCTAGTGTAGGAAGATGCAAACAGAGGAATAAGGGACGATCAGATCAAGGGCTGGTACTATTTTTTCACCCCGTCAGACTGATTGACCCATGTCAAAAGAATGAACGGTATATGACGTGGCCGGAATTGGTACTTTTCGTTCAATGAGTGATCCGTGAACACACCACTAGCGTCTGTACCAGATGCGCTCCGGTGGCTGTTCCAGCTGCCATTCCACGTAATCTTCCGGCGGGTGATCAATATCGATGACGTGCTGAGCCGCAAAAGGAATCTCGGCTCCAAAGCAGAGGTAGGTGTCGTCCTGATCGGGTTTCAGACAGGCTGGCTGAAAATCGAGAATGCCGATGTACTTGTCATCGACCACTTCCGCAACAATCACAAAGCCACGCTCCCATTCGACTCTCTGTTCACCTTTTTCATCTTCCAGTGCGATTTCCAGAATGATGCGGACGGCGTCCCCCGGCTTGAGCGAGGTTCTGGTGCTGAGAGAAGGTATCTCTCCGGTGAGGGGAAGACCGGGATGAGCCAGCTCGGCGTCGCGCAGCTGCCAGCAGTCTTCGTTTATGCAAGCGAATTGCATCTATCCTCCTTGATATCGGCGGAACAGGGTCGGCGAGTCGCAGTGCATTCAATGCTCAGGCCGCAGTGAAACCTGTCCGTCTGGAAACAGAATCAACGACTCAAATCAGATGTCCCGGAAAGTTAGTTCAGAAATCAGCGACTCGCTACTTTCTGACCCTGTTCATCGATGATCAATTCCCCATCTTCCTTCGCAAAGGGACCTTGTGGCCATTGTTCCATCATGCCAAGCACAGAATCACAGGCCGAATTTATCAACGTTCTGACCCCTGGCGGGAAGCCACGACCGTCCGATCCGGTCCCATATCGCCAGACAGGTGCCAAAGTTTTTATCGTAATGCTCCACCGCAGCACTGTGATGAATCTGGTGTTGTGCCGGGCTGATAAACCAACGCTCAAAACGGCCAAATGTCAGCCAGATGGGAGTGTGGCGCAGGTTCGCCCCCAGCGCGTTAAACAGAAACCCGAGGCAATCCACACCGAGGATTTCCCAGCCATGAAGCTGGCCGCCAAACAGATACAGAAATACGCCACTGACCAACCCGAACACCATCAGCCCGCGCAGGTAGTAGAGAGACATTTCTACCGGATGCACCCGGTGTACAGTGACAGGCGTCAGATTGGTGGCACTGTGATGGACGGTATGAAACCGCCACAGGAAGGGAGACACATGCATCCAGCGATGCAGGGCAAAGCGGCTGAAGTCTTCGGCAACAAAAAACACCAACGTATAACCGGCACCGATCCAGAACAGGCTCCAGTTCAGCTCCGGCGCATCGCCAAACGTGGTTTGCAAGGCCGAGCCGACCACAATGGTTGCCGCCAAATGACTGCCCAGCAACGGCACCAGCAGCAGCCCCCGAATCAGACTGTTGGCAGTCAGCCAGCCAACATCTTCTGCGGTAGAACGCTGCCACCAGTAACGCCGGTTAAACAGCGCCTTGAGTTGACCTTTGAGATCGAACCTGCGTCGTTGACAGGTCACCACCAGTGACGCCAGTATCAGCGCCGACAGCAGAAATCCCCAGAACAGCCGTCGTCCAGACTCCTGCACGTAATGAGCCGGAGCCAGCAGGGCATTCCAGACAGCAACAACGTCTATCCATTCAGCGATATTCAGTTCGATCATGCCCTCAATCACTGTCGACTCTTTTGTGCGTGATTAGAAACGATACACGGCACGCAGACGCACGGTACGAGGCTTGTTCGGACGCGCGCCGAACGGACGACGAGATACCACCGCCTTGCGGTCAGTGAGGTTGTCTACATTCAGTTGCAGTCGCAAGGCATCATTCACTTCCCAACCGGCGGCAGCATCTAACGTTGTGTAGGCATCGGTATGAATATCAGACTCTACAGAGCCACTACCCGCCACATCCCGCATAGCACTTTGATAGTTGGCAGAGAGTTGCGTATCCCAATTCCATGCCTTTAAACCAGCACTGATATAGGCAATATGCTTGGGTAAATAAGGTAATGCATCACCCTTATCCACTTCTCCCCACTGTGAGAAAGTCGAGGAGAAGCTACTTTGAAACTCGGATTCCGTATACGTATAAGACAGGTTAACTGGCATGGAAATCATGTCTGTGATTTCCAAATCCATATCACCGCTGACTTCTACCCCGGTTACAATCACATTACCGCCATTAAATTCCTCACCCGCTGCACAACCTGGATCACTGACACGACAACGCCCCAGCAAATTGTCGTAGTCGCTGTAGAAGCCGATAGCATCCAGATACATCAGCTCGTTCGTATAACGAACACCGTATTCCAGATTCACACTTTCTTCCGGATCAACGTCACTTCCCGCAGAGGGCGCTGCTGGAGAAAAACCTTTATTGGCACCAGCCAACAGATCCAACTGATCGGTTGCCTGCCAATAAACACCAATGCCTGGAATCAGAACTGCCTGAGACTTGCTACTGGTCTCACCAGTCAATTTGTCGTCAACCTCCCCCTCTATACGCTCGTAACGAGTGCCTATCGTCACCGTCCAGTCATGCCACTGCATCTCATCTTCCAAGAAGACAGCGATGGCATTGGTACTGGCTTCGTTGCGGGTTTTGCTTCCATGATCCACACCATCATTGATCAAATCCCCGCTCTGCATCAGGTATCCGGCTTCTTTATGATTGCGTTCAACCCAATCGTAGTGATAGCGCACACCAACCAGCCATTGATGCTCAATATCGCCTGTTTGTACCCAGCTACTGAATACACTTTGAACACCGTAAGAACCGTATTGGCGGTCATTATTAGTGATATCCAGAGTATCTTCAGCTCTGCCAACTTCAGAATCACGTTCACCACGAAGAATACCCAATTCCCGTACGAACACATCGGAATAAGTCAGTACATCCGATACCGAAACACCAGCTTGGAAACCATCCAGTTTGTTCCAAGAGCGGTCAAACTCATTCCAATAAAGCTTGGTGTTCAGAGAGCTGATATCGCTTAATTCAATTTTGTGTTCTACATGAACTTGTCGGTGTTCAGATTCAAAGCGGTCATCCTGACTGGCTGCATAACGACGATATGGGTCGTCGTTGAAGTCCTCTTCGGTCAATCCAAGATAGGTTTCATCCGATTCTTCATCAGCAAAACCCAGCTTAACAGTCAGTAACTGTTCTAACTCTCCTCCCAAGCGCCATTGCACCTTGGTGTTAAAGTCATTGCGAACAAATCCTGTGTCTCCGCCACCATCCAAATCTTTAAAGCCCGTAGCGCTGTACTGCAAGGCATCTACCCAATACCCCATCGTATCGGTATGGTCTTCGTGCAACAGTCTATATTTGCGGTATCCCCAAGAACCCAGGCTGACATCCACCAGCGTTTCTGGCTCCCAGCTGACGGGACGAGTGGCGAAGTTGATCGCACCACCCACAGTATGCGGACCATGACGCACCGACGAAGGCCCTTTCACTACTTCCACCGCACTCATGCGATTGATGTTCGGTAAGTAGTACGCCGCTGGAGCGGTATAAGGAGCCGGAGCGATCAGCACACCGTCTTCCATCAGGGTGACTTTCTGACTGCGTTCAGACGTAGCGCCACGCAAGCCAATGTTAGGCCGCAAACCGAACCCGTCTTCCTGGCGCAAATACACACCGGGTAGCTGTCCTATCACCTGATTCAGGTCGGTGGAGTCCAGCTTGTCCAGATCGTACTGGCCTAACATTTGAGCAGAGCCCCCCAGAGTGCGGATATTGTCTACCCCTCCGGTTACCAGCACCTCTTCAATCAGACCAAACTCTTCGGTCTCTGCCCAGACGCTATGTAAAGTAACGCCAACACCCGCCGCCACGAGCAGAGCTTGGCGCAATGCATTGATTTTCATAGCCGTTTCCTTAGTCATTATCCGATTGTGCACGATCAGGCAGATCGACATTCACTGCCGCCACAAAACCAACTTTCAGATCATCGGTGATGCGTTTCATAAAGCCGTATAAACGACAGGCAGCTAAATCGCTGTCTGCATCCGGGTTGGTAAAAGCATTGGTACACTGACTTTCCGCATCGGCGGAATCAATGGCATTGGCCTGAGCCAGCAGGCTACTATTCATGCTATCGATCAGATTGATCGCAGCAGTGGCGTTATCAGTCAGACGAGTTGCCAGATCAGGCACTCCAGCGTGTCGAATCAGGTCTCCCAGAGATGAGCCTTCGTGTTCAATTAATCGGCTAAAACCCACCAAATTATTGCGAATATTTGCGAGTGAATACTCACTTTCTGGCGATTCAATCTGTTCCGGACAAGAGAATTCACTACAAGCATCACTGATGCCCAAAGGCAAGCCCAACTTAAGATCTTTTACGACAACATCAAGATAAAAGACTGAGTCAGATAAAAGTTCAAGATTGCTACCAGCGGTGGCCGGATTGAGGAATTCCGAGCGGTAATTGTCGCCGTCAATCGACCAGCTTGTATGGATTGTTTCAGCAGCGCTACGAATATCGTTGGCAACCACCTGAGCGTATTCGCAACGCCACTGCTTGCGCTGTTGCTCGGTACGGTCGTTCCAGTCGTCCAATACCGAAATTTGGCTAGGGCAGGTATGCGTCAAGTCATCTTTAAACAATACGTATTCAATGGCTTCCAGGCCACGTTGATTATTGGATCGCGTTGCAATATCAAATTCTTCCTGGCGCGACAACACAACCACCTGATCAACACCACAGCTGTCCAAAGCGGTACTACCAAAAGAAGAAATGCGTTTTCCTAAAGCCTCATCATTATCAGCGATGGGGCCAAGGCGATGGATTTCTGCTTGTTGCCATTGATCCACCAGGCCACGCCACGAACTCTGGGCAGCTTCCCGCCCGGAAGCCTCATTACCGGTTCCAATTGCGTTACAGTACTGAGCCAGAGGACCGTCCTCGGCAGAAAATAGTTCCGCCTGAGTTGCCAGTTGCTGATACCCAGGTAAGATAATTTTGTCAGTCGTGTCA
Organism: Oceanospirillaceae bacterium; assembly: GCA_002723385.1. GTDB lineage: Bacteria > Pseudomonadota > Gammaproteobacteria > Pseudomonadales > Oceanobacteraceae > Oceanobacter. The sequence goes on from PBNY01000012.1 coordinate 23,079, forward strand.
ACAAGAAGGCGAGTCACATCGAATTCATTGCTGTTTTTTTCTCCCCCGCAACCGGAAAAAACGCCTGCGAAGACCAAAAAGAGAAAGGAGGTTTTCATTCGAGTCTGCCTTGGGCGCCCGAGACAAACCGTATTGATAGTCATGTGCAATTACTCCAAAGACGAAAAAAGGCGCTCCAGGCGCTTTTTTTTGCAAGGTTACAATCATCGAAAATCGATATCAGATGGCTTACCAGTTTGCGGTATTGGTTTCATCAAACTCATAGGCTTTTTGCAGGATGTCACGAGCTTTCAGCAGGTCAGCTTTGTACTGATCGACGCCACCTGAAAATGCTGCACCCATCTGAGTACCATCAGCCAAAACCGGAGCATCACCCATCAGGCTCAGCACCTCTTTCAAATCGTCCACATCAATGTCAGCAACCTTACCAGAGCGGAATGGAGAATAAGGGCTAAACTGAAGACCCAAAGCAAAGCCTTTCATTTCGCTCCAATGCTTGGCCAAATCGGTAAAGTTGGACGCATTGGCAAACTTGTTTTCAGCCGTAAAGTTATCCATGTCTCCGGTGACGTCATTGATATAGTAAACAACGGTGGCCGCAACACACTTCTCCCAGGTAACCGCAGCGGTCTCGATTTGTTCATCCAGGATGGTTTGTTGTGCATCAGTCAATGTACCGCCAGCAGCATTGTTCAGAATACGGCGACCCAGCAGGAAGGCATCGAAAGCTTCTTTGGTGAAGTCAGTAGCAGCGGTATTGTCAGCAGAACCTACATCACGCTTGGCACAGTTGGTGGAGTTGGCAAGGTTGATCTCGGCGCGCAGATCAATCAGGCCATCGCCATCGGTGTCGTGGTAACCAGACGCGTATTCGGGACGACCACTTTTAGCGCGAATTTCAAGATCGGTGTAATCGTTGTAATCACGTGCAGCGCCGAAGTAGCCAAATGCTTCATCCCACTTGTGCTCAGAAGTGCTGTAGGCTTTACCTTCGGTCTGGGCATTGCTGTTGGCAAAATCAGTTTTCAGGTAATCAGCAGTACCTTGGGAGAAGGCAACTGCACCCAGAGCAAATTTCTGGATCAATTGGTCGTAATCACGACCATATTGGTCAACGGTTACGTCATCAACATTAACGCTACCTGAAGCTGTATCAATGCTAACTGAAACGCCATCAGTCGCCAGAGTAGCCACATCAGTAATGTAATTTTCCAGCAGTTCGATTGGCAGCGGAGATTCGTCCATGCCTTCTTCCCACCCGAAGAAACCACCGCTAAGTAGAGTACCGGTTTCGCCACCACCGGTGCCATTACCACCAGCAATCTTACCTGATAGGTTTTTACCGGTACTGATATCACCATACGTTGGGCCTGGGCTTACCGTCTGGCCATCAACCGAGTAATTATAATTCGCGCCGTCAACATCCCCGCTGACGTAAAACATCAGATTGCTCTTAACATCATCCGCAGTTTTGCTGTTGTCTTCAGTCAGCGCTTTAACGGCGCTGGTCAGATCAGCAATCATCACCTGACGAGCGGTTTGACCGCTATAGGAAACTGTACTGTTACCCTCAAAACCATCAAACTGGCTGGTAAAGGTGTACTGGGTTGGCAGGGCATCACAGGCATCACCCTTGCCGTTGGCGTCGCTGTCTTTCTGATCCTGGTTAGCCGTATCCGGACAGTTGTCTGAAGCATCTGCGATGGTGTCTGAATCCTTGTCAGCAACCTGAGAGTTATTATTGCTGCTACTGCTACTGTCATCACTGCCACAAGCCGTCAGTGTGCCTGCGGACAATGCCGCGATGACATACGCAAGATATTTCAGTTTCATAAGTGCCTTACCGTTGAGCTATTGAATTCTGAATCAAATAATAAAATTTATCATTTGCAATATCAATAACACTAAAAGTAAGGTTTTTAGTAACATTTGACTATTGACTCAGTACAAGTCAAAGATGGCGACTCTCCAGCCAGTTACGGTTGCTGCGGGCGTATTGCGAGGCGAGTTCTTCAGGCAGGTCGTAGCATTGCTCCATCAAACTGCTGTCGGTCAACAGATCCACATTCCCCGACGCAATCATGCGTCCGTCCTTGAGTAGCATGACCCTGTCGGCCCAGGAAGCGGCAAGCGCTACATCGTGCATCACCGCCAGAATGCCAATATGGTGCTGACACAGTTGGCTGACGGCATTCATAACAGTGTGCTGGTGCGCAGGATCAAGCGCCGAGGTGCATTCATCCAGTAACAGGTAGTATTCGCCGTCGGCACGGACGCTGGTGGCATCCCAGATTTGCAGCAGTACCCGCGCCAGTTGCACGCGTTGCTGCTCACCGCCAGACAGGCGCGAATAGGGTCGATCGCGCAGGTGCCAGACCTGAGTCAGCTCCATTACTTGCTGCTGCCAGTGCAGAGTGGTTTTTTCATCGCCATGGGGAGCACGTCCCATCAGCACCACCTGATGCGCGGTGAATGGAAACGCCAGTTCAACCTTTTGGGGCATCACCGCCAGATGCCGGGCCCGATAGGTTCGAGGACAACGCGCCAGATCGTGAGAGGCCATCCAGATCTGGCCACCGTAGTGACGCACATCGCCACTGATGCACGACAACAGGGTCGATTTTCCTGCACCATTGGCACCCAGCAGGGCGACACGCTCACCGGGCTGCACCACCAGATTGAGTGGATGCAGCAGGTAGCGATTGCCGATTCGATAACTCAGTTCCTGTGCGACCAGCATAATCAGCCTTTCCCCCGCACTTGCTGCATCAGTAACAGCAGAAATACCGGCCCACCGATCAGTGCCATCATCAGGCCAACGGGCAGATCCGACGGTGGCATCCAGGTACGCGCCAGCGTATCCGCCACCAGCAACAGCAATCCACCAGCCAATGCGGACAATGGCAGCAACAAGCGATGATCCGGGCCAATCATCAGCCGCAACAAATGCGGCACCACCAGTCCGATAAAGCCGATCATGCCCGCCACCGCCACGCCTGAGCCGACCATCAGGGCCGCCATGCCCAGCAACCATCGCTTGGTGTGCTGAACATCAAAACCGAGGTGATTGGCCACGTTCTCGCCCATCAACAGGGCATTCAGAGGTCGAACCAGACGCAAACACAACAGCATGGGCAGGCCAATCAACAACCCCAGTACCTGGATTTCATCCCATTTGCCGTAGGCCAGACTGCCCATTGACCAGAACGTCATGGTGCGCAGTTGTTGATCATCGGCCATATACGTCAGAACGCCCGTCGCGGCACCGGCCAGCACATTGATAGCAACACCGGCCAATAACAGGGTAGCAATGTGGGTCTGGCCACCCCAGGTGCCCAGCCGGTACATCATCATAGTGACGACCAGACCACCCAGAAACGCCGCTATCGGCAGCGCCAGCGGCCCAGTCAACTGGCTCCATTCCTGCAGCCAGGTGTCCTTGAGCACAATCACCGCCACCGCCGCCAGTGCTGCACCGCTGGAAACCCCAATCAAACCGGGGTCGGCCAGCGGGTTGCGAAATACGCCCTGAGTAGCCACTCCAGCCACGGCCAGACCAGCCCCAACCAGCAACGCCAACAGCACACGAGGCAGCCGTAATTCACGTACGACCCAGTCGCCAGCGCTGCTGATTTCTGCTCCGGAGATGGTTGCCCACAGCGACTGCAACACATCCACTGAGCTCAACGCGACAGGGCCTTGCATCAGCGCCAGCAACGACACGATCAACAACCCCAAAACCAGAATGCCAATCACACACACAGGTTGCCTGAGCCACTGCTGCAAACCAGTGAGCCGCGGCCATGACCACCGTGGCGAGTTCAACGTTGTATCGTTCATGCAAAGCCCTCTGGAAGCCGTCGTTCAGCGGATCATGCCACCGGATCAGCGGGCGTTTGCCACACGAGCCGGATACAACAGATCCACCAGCTGGTTGACCGCATCAGCGATGCGTGGGCCGAACCCCAGTACCAGGCTGACGTCCACAGCGTGAACCCGCTGGTTCTGCTGCGCTGGCGTCATGGCCAGAGTCTGGTCCAGCCTGGGACTGGGGCCGTGATCACCGGCGCCGGTGTGCGCCGCCAACACCACCTCAGGTGACAAGGTCAACGCACCTTCCGGGCTAAGCGGCTTGTAGCCAGGGTGGGCAACGACGTTTTCGGCTTTCACCAGTGTCATCATGGCGGCAGCCTGGGTGCCTTGACCGGCGGCCATCAAGCCGCGATCTCCGGCCCCCAACAGGAACAGGGTACGCGGCGGAGTGGCCGTCGGGGTCGGCGTTGGAATGCGCGACAGCGCCTGATCCGTCTGTTGGCGAATGCGCTGCTGCAACTGTTTGCCTTGCTCCGCTTTGCCCAACACAGCGGCCACGCGGTCAATCTTGTCGAGTACACCGTTCAGGGTGTAGCGGTTATGAATCCGCTGCACGCTGACACCGGCATCGACCAGCTGTTCGAACACACGTTCAGGCCCGGCATCCTGAGTGGCAATCACCAGGGTTGGGTTCAAAGATAAAATCCCCTCGGTCGAGAGACGACGCATATAGCCCACGTCCGGCAGCTGAGTCGCGGCCTCCGGGAACCGGCTGGTGGTATCCACGCCGACCAGCTGATCCTGTGCCCCGAGCGCGTAGACAATCTCGGTGATGGAACCATCGATACTGACCACCCGCTCGGCAGCGCCCTGTGCATGGCCATCAGCGTGTGCCTGCGCGACGTTGTGAACCAGCGCCAGAGCACCCACCAGAACCAGAGCAACCCGGCTGAACAACCGTCTTGTTTGCTTCATCAGACGGCCTCTTGTTCAGATTCAGCGATCACTTGCGCGTCCGACTCCAGTGCATGCTGCTGCAGCAATTGATCCAGCAGCTGTCGCCACTGTTCGGACTCCGGCTTGCCGCTGTCCCGCTGACCGAACATCAGGGCCAGTTGCTGGCCGTTGTTGTCGTACATTTCCAGCGAGGTCACCAATCCGTCGACGGTCGGCTTGCGCACCAGCCAGAGATGGCTGATTTGCTCGGTATTGGCGTGCAGGTTGAAGCCACTGTCGAGCACATTAAACCAGGGACCAGTGCGCTTCAGACTTTCAACCGGGCCGGTGTGAATCTGTATCATGCCGCGGTTGCCGACAAACACCATGATCGGTAGCTGCTGCTCGGCTGCCAACGTCAGTGCGCGTTCAAACGCTTCCGCCGCCAATGGCTGAGCGTATTCCGTACCGATGACCTTGTAGGCCGGAATACGGGAAATCTCATGCTGTTTCAGCATCGCCTGGAAATGATGCACGTCCTTGAGCGCCCCCCAGTCACGACGTAGCTGTTCCAGATTCAGTGCCTCTGGAGACGTCAGCAGGTTCTCGGCATCCGCAGCGGAAATCTCCAGCACCGGGGTTTGAATACCAGCGCGATAGCGGCTCACCAGCTGATCGTACGCCTTCAGATTGGTACCGTTGGTGGCGTAGATCTTGTGAACAGCGGCTCCTGTCGCATCAAAGAACTGCAGGCTGTAGCGCACCCCGACCCGGCTCTCTTCCGCCACCGCAAAGCCATACACAAAGTGATTGAAGAACATCCGCAAGTCGATGGTCCCCAGCGCCAGTCCCATGGCTCCGTGCACCGTGATGTTTTCGTACACACCGGTTTTTTCATGCACCATGGCGTCGTTACGGGTCAGTGCCATCAGCTTGCCCAGCGGCTTGAGGTCACGCATCAGGTGACGATATTCACCATCCAGGCGAGTCACCAGGCATTTGGGTTCATCCACCACCATTTGTGACGCCAGCAATTCGGCTTCGCTGACACACAAACGTGCGGCAGCGTCACGAATACGCAGGGAGGCATTGTCCTGCAGCAGCGCTTTCCACTGCTGGTCCAGTTCCTTGAGAATGCCGTGGTTGCTCATCTCAGTTTCCTCCGTTCAATGGCTGGAAGCGGATTTCAGGGCTGCCGGACGCCCCCAGGCTGTAGTAGTTGGCGATCTGCACGGTGTATTGGGCGGAACTGCTGTCGTCGCTGTCGAGGTCAATCAGATAAGTGCGGAAGTTTGGCCACAGCTTGTGCTCACCCGACAGGTTGTAGGCGTACCAGCTGTTTTCAGTGAAGACACTGGTGCTGGAGTCAGTGCTGTAGTGGCGGCTGATATCCTGACCGTTGGAACTGGTCGCGCTGGTGTAACTGGCGATATCGGCACTGGCAAGATTGCCGAACACACCAGCGTTGCCGCTGCCCTCGACGCCACCGTTGGTCCACATCAGGATGGTGCGCGTGGATAAATCGACTTCGTACATCAACTCCCAGCTATCGGCAGCCGTGTCGCAATCCACCGCCGCTGCGATATCCAGATCCAGGCACAAGCGGGTCTGACCTTCCGTAAATGCAGCATTCAGAGTGCTCTCTGCCTCGGCAAACTGAACCGTACCGGATGCCTGGGTCACGTAGCTCAGGGCCACATTGCCATAACTCAGAGAAGTGATCGTCAGCTTGCTGAATGTCTCTCCATCGGCATGGCGCAGCATCCAGAAGTCGTCCGTATTTTCGGAAATCTGGTGAGTGGTTGAGTTGTAAACGTAAAAGTCAGAGAACGCCGTACTGTAAGTATCTTCAGTGTATTGCATGGCACTGGTGTCGTAGGCGACGTCCAGTGCGGCGGCTTCGGTATCGGCATCCGCATTGGTGAATACAGAAGCGTCTGCTTCGCCATCGGTGTAGAAATCGTCCTGGGTATCGGCAACCGCACCCAGGACGTTACCGGAACCCGACACGCCGCCGTTCAGCTTGACGCCAGTACGACGGAAAGCCAGGTGCCAGCCCGTTGACGTCGCCGCTGCGGCAGCATCCAGCTCCAGCACTTTGCCGTCAGTCAGGCTGACGTACTGCCAGTCGTCGTAAGACGCAGCATTGATCTGCAGTGCCTGCCAACTGGTCTGCTCGCCGCCGGCGCCAGCGTTGTCAGAATCCGGGTTATTGCTGCTGCCGCCATCGGAGTCATCGCCACCGCAAGCGGTCAGCATCACCGAGACAGCCAAAGTCGTCAGCAAGAATGGAATACGTGTTGTGTTCATGGATTGGGTCCCTGTTTGATGGCTCAGAGCGTCAGCTCAAAGCCGGTGTAGAGATAGCGCCCTTCACTCAGGCGTCTGTCGTAGGAATCGCGCGGATTGCGCACGGAATCAGTGATGTTCTTCATGCCGCTGTACCAGCGCAGCCGAGGTGTCAATTCCAGGTTCGTTGCCAGATCCCAGCGCCAGTACGCGGGAGAGGTTTCGCTATCAGCAACGCTGGTATTGATTTTGGTAAAAATCGGCCCCTGCATTTCGGCCGTGACCGTGGCGCTGAAGCGGTCGGTAAAAATCGTGCGCCAATAGCCCTTGATGTGGTGTTTGGCCCGGTTCGGCAGCGGCGCGTTTTTATCCAGATCACGCGCGTCGAGATACGAAAACGACAGACGCTGCTGCAGCCAGTCCCAAACATGTGTCCGGACAGACAGGTCATAACCACGGGTCAGCGTGTTGGCGTAATTGTCGTAGCGATAGATCGACACGCGCCCCATGTTTTCTCGCTCACCGGTGTCAACGGTTTCAATCAGATCGAAGATACGGCTGTTGAAAAAGGCCACTTCAAACTGCAGAGCTTGCTGGTCCGACAGCACAAACGACGTCTGAATGCTGCGCGAGTGTTCTGGCTCCAGATCCGGGTTACCCAACACCTTGTAGCCGTGCACGCTGTGATCAAAAACGAAATGACGTTCCTTGAGATTCGGCACCCGATAACCCACGCCAATCGACTGACGGGTTTGCAGGCTCCAGTCATTGACCAGGGCAAAGCTTTGTCTCAAACCCACAGATGGCGCGGTGAAATTTCCGAAGTTGCTGTCGTTTTGCCAGCGCACACCGGGAGACAAATCCAGCTCAAAGCTGTCGCTGGCGTACAGATCCAGTGTCGCCTGGGTGAACACGTCCACAGCTTGACGGCCTTTTTCGGGGACTTCGGGCAGCGTGATGTCGTAGGTACCGTTATCCAGTTCGTGAACGCTGGCATCTGGCGACAGCTCATCCGGAATCGAGAGACTGATTTCACGCTTGGACTGGTCGACCTCTTCCCGAAACAGCTCCGCACCGGCCACCAGTTCGATATCCAGGAGATCGCTGAGACGCTCGAACCAGTTCCACTGCAGGCCGACCTTGCCCTGCTGATAGTGCGGATTCCGCCAGATATTGCCCGCCATTTGATCGGAGCTGTTGTCCAGCTGTGCGGTGTGATCGGTTTGTCGTTCCCACATCGCCACCCAGGACAACAACCCGAAATCAATGACCTGATCGCCGCCACCGACAAAACGCCAGCGTGTCAGTTCTTCTTCTTTGCGGCCTTCGTTCCCCGCCAGGGTGTACTGACGATTGGTCAGTTTTTCCTGAAAATGCTCCACCAGCAGGCGGCTGCCGCCTTCACCGAGACGGTTGTCCCAGTCGGAATCCAGACGCAGTACGATGTTGGAACGATGGCCATCAAAATGGCTGGTGGGATAACTGTCGCGATTGAGATCGAAGTCGGAGGATTCGCGATGATCGATGCTGACCTGCAGCCGATGATCCTCCAAAGCACTGGAGCCCAGACCGGTAGAAGCAACAGCCTGATAGTGACGCTGGGGCAACGGATCGTCGTGTACTTCCTTGCCCGGATAGGTACCGGCATCCATCGAAAGGATGATTTTGGGTTCGGCATCCAGCGGACGAGTGATGATATTCACGACCCCACCCATGGCCGCACTGCCATAGAGCGAAGACGCCGCTCCCGGAAGAATTTCAATTTGTTGAATATCCAGCGTTGCCAGCTGGGTGACATCGGCGGTTGAACCCGTTGTCGGAGAAATCGGCAAGCCATCGACCAGCACCAGCACCCGGTTGCCATCCATGCCCTGCAGGAAAACCTCCGTACCGTGCTTGCCATGGATCGGACGCAACTGCAAACCGGGAACCACCCGCAACGCCTCCCTGGCATCGCGGGGGTTCAGCGACTCAATTGTCGCTGCATCCAACACCTGCATCCTCGCGGGCGTATCCGCCAGCGGTTCCTCCGCCCGTGACGCCGTGACAACAATCGTCGCCAGATAATTGTTACCGGTGCTCTGTTCTGCGTGGGAAACCAGAGAACAAATCGACAAGGCAACGGGAATCAGAACTCGCAAGGCAAATACTCCAACCAACAGGCCGGAGTATTATTAAACCCATCAAAAATAAATGCAAATCATTTTTATTTAGATGTGCGTCTGTGTATTAAAGATACCTCACCCAGACCATTTGCGTACGCTGCTTGAAGCGTCCAAACCAACGAGTTGGCCAGTAAAGTACGATCGCCAACAACACCGTAATCAGCCACACCCAGGCAATATGATCCACACCCAGCAGGGTACCGTGGTTCAGACCAAAGATGGCTACGGCGATGCTGTAGATCACCAGCAAGCTGTAGAGGTGCAACAGGTAGAAAAACATCGGCGCCGAACCGAAGCTCACCAACACTGCTTCAAGCTTGCTGCCCACCACGGCCCGGGAAGTTTCCAGCACTCGTAAAACCAGAAACATGATCCCCAGCGTCAGCAACAGGAAGCTGAGCGACGGTGGATACTTGGTGAAGTTGACGAAATCCATGGCCGTTTGCAGGGCATTGGCCTGAACCTGCCACGGCAGCGTTTCGCCGTAGATATTCCATCCACGCAGAACCAGCAGCAAGATCAGACAGCCCAGTCCCAGCCCCAGTAGCCACCGCTGACGCCAGGCGGCAGACGCCGACCGCGCAAACAGTGGCCCGGCGGCGTAGCCGACCAGAATCACCCCAATCCAGGGTAATACCGGATAACTGGCTTTCAGATTGATGACATCGGAACGCAGCAAATAGCCCCGATCGTGCAGAATCGTCCAGAGTGTGTAACCCCACTCGCCCGGTTCGAACTGAATCGGTGTCAGTGCGTTGTGGCCAAACACAATCGCCAGACCGATCAGCAACAACCATTGCCGTGGCAGCTGACACAGGGCAGCCAATACCACCATGCTTATGCCAATAGCCCAGATCACCTGCAGGTAAATAGTGTGGTACGTCCCCATCCAGGAGAAAGTCACCAGGGTCCATTCCAGCGCAATCAGAAACAGACCGCGCTTGAACAGAAACCCTGCGGGTGAACGCCACCCCGTAGCCGGATGGGCGTATAACCAGGCCGACAAGCCAGTCAGAAACACAAAGGTCGGATCGCATACGTGCGCGCTCATTCGCGTCCAGAACAAGGCTGGATCGGTGGTTTCAATGTTCATCGGGTCGCTGACCTGCATGTGCAGGTAGAAGCGTTCCCGAACATGGTCAATCAGCATGATCAGCATCACGATGCCACGCATGGCATCGATGCTCTGGATGCGCGAACGACGAACCGGCTCATCCATACCGGACGACACTGTTACACGATCAGAATGCATAGGTAACGCTGGCCTTCACGGTGCGAGGCTCGCCCGGCTGTGTCCAGAGGGCGTTATAGCTGTTTGGCGTATAGGACTCATCAAACAGGTTATTCACCGTCAGCTTGCCGCTGATGCCAGCGCCCATATCCGAACCGGCTGTGATATTCACCAGTGAGTAGGATGGCAAACGGTAGTCGTGGTTAACCGTGTCACCAAGGCGTTCATCCACATACTGGTAATTGGCGCTGACGTAGGCTTCACGCCCGCTGAGTTCAAACTCCTGTTTGGCGCTCAGGCTCAGGGTGTTTTCCGGTACGTTCAGAATTGGAGAACCTTTCTTGATCGTTGCCCACCAGTCGTTATCTTCGAACGAGCGCGTGGTACGAGTGTCCAGCCAGGCGTAGGAAAGCACCATCGACAGGCTGTCGGTGATGTAACCCATGGCATCCAGCTCGACCCCGGTGCTGCGGATTTCACCCAGCTGGATCGAGGTCGCATTCACGGTATCAGCGGTCAGGATGTTGGACTTGTAAGCATCAAAGACAGCAATCGAACCGCTCCAGCTATTGATCTGGAATCGGGCTCCGATTTCGGTGGATTTGCTCTCTTCCGGATCGAACTGGTTACCTGATGCGTCCGCACCGTTCAACGGCATAAAGCCTTCCGAGTAACTGGTGTACAGCAACCAGTCTGGTGTCAGCTCAAAGGTCACGCCCAGACGCGGGCTGATCTCATCGCCATCGGCTCGTTGAACCGAGCCATTCTTGCGGTTGGTCAACCGCTGGGAATAGCTGTCGAAACGCGCACCCAGCAGCACCTGCCAGCGTTCATTCAGCTCAATCTGATCCTGTACATAAACACCCACAGCCTGCTGATATTCCAGCCGGTCCGTGTTGACACCCATCTCCGGTTTATCCTGGCCGTAGACCGGGTTGTGGATATCAATGGCATAGCCTGAATCCGCCGGGTCATTTTTATCGCGACGGTAGCGCAGCATGAATTCATCCAGGAAATAACGGTAGGTATCGGCACCGACCATCAGGTTGTGCGTCATGCCAGCCAGTTCTGCCTGACCGCTCAGCTCTGCCCGAACAGAACGATCCACAGCGTGATAGTCGCGATAACGACGCTGACGTACCAGTGAGCTGTTGGTATCCGACAGGGTCTGGCGCGACGACAGCTCTGCCTCGGTGGAAAAGCCCTCCAGTGACGACGAACGCTGGGTCAGACCGGCATTGAAGTTCCAGCCGTTATCCAGCTCTCGCTGATAGCCCAGCTGATGGCCCCAGGCTTTGGTTGTAATCGGGCCATCGTTGGGTTCACCCAGAAAGCGGTCATCGGGAACCGTATCGAAGTTGTTGTTCAGCACCACCACACCGCGATCCAGTGGCTGCTCCTGCTTGATGTATTCCATCTCATACAGCAGCGATGAACGTTCATCGATATCAAACAGCAACGACGGCGTCAGAGTCTGCTTCTTCTGGTACATATGATCACGGAAACTGTCACTGTCTTCCCACGCGCCGTTAAGGCGTCCAGCCACACGGCTGCTCAGTTCTCCGGTGACATCGGCCTGAACACGCTTGTGGTTGTAGCTGCCGGTTTCCGCCGTGACCGAACCTTCGGTGAAATATTGTGGCTTCAGCGTCACAACATTCACGGTTCCGCCCGGTTCCGAACGTCCGTACAGGGCCGAACCGGGCCCCTTGATGACTTCCACTCGCTCGATATTGGAGACATCACGACGACCGCTGTAGCCACGACCACCGCTGAAGCCATTGATCAGATAGCCGGACGGCATGTTTTCATTGCCCGGAAAACCCCGTAACGAAAAGCTGTCCCACATGCCGCCCAGATTATTCTGGCGCGACACCGTAGCCGACATATCCAGCACATCCTGAAAATCCGTTAACCCGGCATTGCTGATGGCATCACGCTCCAGTTCATCCATCGCCTGAGGGCGCTGGTAAGCAGACACATTGCCTCGATAAGCCTGCTGATAGGTAACGGTCACTTCTTCCAAAGCTTCCTGATCGACACCTTCCGCCATATCCGCCATGGCGGGTGCAGTGGAAATAATACTCGACACAGCCAATACCAGAGGCAGGCGCTGCGTTCCAAAAACGTTCATTAATTGCGAAACCTGTTTAACAAAAATATTGTTATAACATTACACTAATTGCCGATAGGAATATCAAGAATCAGGCGGAAGAAACTGGATTTTTAAGGGTCACCAACGGGAACACATTGGCCGTTTTCCGGAATACCCGGATCTATCGGACAAGCCCCTGATGATACTGACGATTGGAATACGTCAGCACCTGAGAACGGTTGTCGCTGGCATTCTGCTTCAGACTGACGTGCACCCAACCAGAACCAGGGTCTCCTGACTGGTAGCACTCCAGAATCAGTTGATCGAATTCGAGATTATCCCTGATCCACAGTGCCAGTTGGTAATTACTGATGCCCGGAATTTCCACATCCACGGCTTCACCCTTGCAGTGCTGGGACTTGCTGGAACCACCGATTGTCTGATTCAGCACTTCACTCCGATAGCCGCTGTTCGGCGCAAAGGGAATGCCGTAATGCTGGCGAATCGGTTCCAGTATCCTTGTGCACAAGAGCGTGAGTTTTGGAATCAGGGCTTCGGGCGGTGTGTTGTCGATGCCCTTTCTGGCCGCTGTGCCGGATTTGATCATTTCACCGAGCGTGAAGTGTGTCGATAACCGCTTGCTTCTGTCCATGTGTCTCTCCCTGAGTGCCTGTCAAATGAGGTTGTTGATCACCTTGAACGGTTGGTCAAAACACTACACCCTGAAGAAAAAGCGGGCAACGCTGGCCAATGTACCTGGCCTGGATACAGGCTGCTTATCGTCTTTGTGAATAAGCAGCCATCGAGAATCCATTCCCGATCATATTCAGGCTTTAGCACTTACTCCTTACATTCAAAGCTGCTGGCGTCTTCGATATCTCCTTCACCCTTGTAGCGAGCCACCTGTGGGTATGGGCACAATGGACGCGTGCGCTCATCAGACCAGCTGGCGGGCAGCTCGTCGTTGGCACCGCCGATGTTATCCACACCACGCGCACTGGCCAGAATGCTGTCCGGCGCCTCACCCTGCTCTACCCAGGCGATCAGAGGCGTCAGCATGTCGAACTGGTCAACCGACACACCACCACGACAGTGGCCCATGCCCGGAATCGGGTAGAAACGCGCGAATGCTTCCGCATCCCCCGTGGTTTCAGACAGGGCGTCGTACCAGGCAGCGGTATCGTCAACCGAGAAGATGGCATCCGACACACCGTGATAGGCAATGATCTTGGCACCGCGATTCTTGACCGCACTCATGTCTTCCGGTGTGGGTGGGGCCATAAATGACATCGCTGATTCGGTATACAAATCCGTAGTGGTTTCTGTTTTCGCGGCCATATCATCCAGATCGGACTCAAACACAAACGCTGCACCATCCAGATTGCGAACGTTAAAGTCCACCAGTTCCACGGGGGCCGTGTTGAAGATCAGGGCAACCGCGCCAGAATCACGGGAAACCGGCATGTTGTATTCCCACCCCATCACACCGTCGGAAGCCAGACCGTGGTCAAACGGGAACGAGGTATAGATTTTCTCACCGGTTGAAGTTTCAACGCCGGAATAGATGTCTTCGATCACGTCTTTTTGCTGCTGTGTCAGACAGCTGCCGTCGCGATCACCGCTACAGGTTGGCACATGCTCCTGAATATCAAAGGCGGTCTGACAAGCCTGATAATCCAGCACCATGCCATCAGCAGCACCATCCAGAGCATCACACTGCTCCAACACTTGAGCGACCACCAGCTCGCGTTCGGTTTTGGTGAACGCCGTTTCCAGATCGGTTTTGTCAGTGCCATCAATCGAAGCGTAGGCTCGAGCACCGGCGATATTGGCAACAGCCGATTTCGGCAAACGATAGCCAGGCGCCCCCACCAGGAACCCGTCGAACTCATCAGCGTAACGCGTGGCAGCAACCATGGCGTGGCGTCCGCCGTTGGAACAACCGCCGTAGTAGCTGCGATCCGGCCCTTTACCATACACCTGTTCGATCACCGACTTGGCCATTGGCGTTAGCGTACCGGTGGCCATATACCCGTAGTCCAGACGGGCTTGAGGATCGTAACCAAAAGCAGGATTCGGCGAACCGTGACCAGCGTTGGAGCTGATCACCGCGAAGCCCATCGACAGGGCGTTAGACAGAGCACCGCCACCGTGGCCCGGCTCTCGGCCACTGCCGCCCTGAGCGGTCACGATATTGCCGTCAATACCACCATTACCCTGGTAGAAAAAGCGTCCGTTCCAGTCTTTGGGCAGACGCATTTCAAAGCCGATGGCGTAGTCCTTGCCATCCACATCGCTGGTGCGCTCGTTCATGGTTCCAGTGACCAGACAGTGCTCGCCAATGTCGGTGTTACCCACCGTCAGCGTACCGGCTGCGATGGTTTCAATGGAGGTAATGCTGGTGTTGTCAAAGGCCAGACTGCCAGCCAGTGCCGAACAGTCACCGCTATAAGCCGCTGCAGACGCAGCACTCAGTTGATGGATAGATGCTCCAGAAGATGAATCGTCATCCGAACCGCACGCAACCAGTAGGGCGGAAGCAACGGCCAGCGTGAGGATACGAGGGGTAAAAGGGGAACGACGGAAGGTAGAGGTCATAACTGACTCCATTTGTGGTGCGCACCTATTGGTTATGCGCATATTGTTGTTATTTTCAACAATAATACTTCCACCTTTGTCTAATGACTTTCCAATAAGTTATCTGCACCGCCCCATTGATTTTTGGTTAACGTTCGTTCTTTTCTTATGATTTCCAACTGCTCCGCCCGTAGCGGTATCCACATATGGGAATATGGAACGAATTGACCAATATAAACCTGACTAAATTGTACAAGTCGGGTTGTACACGCAGATCAATCCTATAATCCTGATACACCCCGATACATCGCTGGTAAGGCATATGACCCCAATCTCCAAAGCGGAATTCATCCAACTGGTCCCCCTCGAACAGCTGCGCTCGGCATCCATCCTCGGGGCCATATCAGAAGATGCGATTGAGTTTCTGCTGGAAAGGGGCTGCATTCACCGTGTCCAGAAACGAGAGAAGATCTTTGGTTACGGTGACAGGGGCAACACGTTTTACATCGTCGGCCAGGGCCAGATCGACTTCTACAAGCACCACAATGGCGAAAGCCTGCTCACACGAGAAGCCACCTTTGGCAACGAACTGGGCTTTGTTTCCATGATCGCCCTGCACGACCGAACCGGTGAAGCCTACGCCCACGAAGACAGCCTGCTGATCGAAATTTCCAGTGACGTTTTCGCCAGTTTCCACGAAGAATTTCCGTTCGACTTCGGCATTATCACTCTGAATCTGGCCAGAGATATGGCGCGTACCTTACGCTCTCTGGCCAACAGCCTGGTGGACGTTTCGTCCAGGTTATAGACCGATATCAATCCAGACCGGCAAACAGATCCGGGCCGAACACTTCATAGTGAATCGACATCGGATCAACACCTTGCTGCAACAGGTATTCACGCTGGGTGCGCATAAAAGCCAATGGGCCACACAGCATGTAGCGCGCTGACAAATCCGGACGAGGCAGACTCTCGGCCAGATTCAGACGTCCTTCCTTGCCAAAATCCCCCACCTTGCCGTCTTCGACATACCAGATCAGCTCCGCCTGATTCAGATAGGGGAACGCCTGCTCCACCTGAAAGCGCAGCGGAATATCCGCCAGCGAGCGATTACCGTGGATAAAGGTCACCTTGGCGTTGCTGCTGTTGAGCGTACGCTGCTTCCAGAGGCTGACCATCGGCGTAATACCGACACCGGCAGAAATCAGCACCAGCGGCGCATTGGGTTCAACATCAATAAAATCACCGTAGGCCTCACCGACCCTGACCTGATCCCCTGGCTCCATCGCGTGCAAGCGGCTGGACAGAAACCCATCCGGAATCTTCTGGGCCGGAATACCGGGTTCACGCTTGACGGTGATTTTCAGACGTTCTTTCTGTGGCAGAGCCGTCAGGCTGTACTGACGGATCTGATGAACATCACCGTCTTCCAACGCCACACTGATGTACTGACCCGGCATGAACGGAGAAGCAGGCTGACCATCCACCGGTTCCAGCCACACCGACACCACATCACGGGTTTCCTGCTCGATCGACGCAACTTCGTATGGACGCCAGTAGCTGGCATCTGGCTGAGTATTCTGGAACTGATACAAGCGCGCTTCACGGGCAATCAGATCACAGGCCAACTGCCAGTAGACTTCGTCCCAGGCGGCGGCGACCTCCGGCGTGATGGCATCACCGAGCACATCCGCCACCGCTCCCAGCAGATACTTGCCGACAATGGTGTACTGCGCCGGAGTAATCCCCAGACTGGCGTGCTTGTGGGCGATGCGATTCAGCACCGGCTCCAGCGCTTCCGGGTTGTTCTGGTTGGCGGCATAGGCGTACACCGCTGAAGCCAGTGCCTGCTTTTGGCCACCGGATGCCTGATTCGGCATATTGAACAGGCGTTGCAGCTCCGGGTAAGCCGACAGCATATTGCGGTAAAACACATCGGTAATGGCCGTGCCATTGGCGCGTACCACTTCCACCGTGGCCGCCACAATTTCCAGCGTAGCCGGTGACAAGGTTGAGACCTTTCTGGTATCACTGGTGTTGGTTTGGATATTCATTCAGTACTCCCTGATAGAAAAGTTATGGTCAAACAAGGCTGCCTTTGGGCAGCAAAAAGCCCCTGGCACTGAATGCCGGCGCCAGAACGTCGTTAAAAAATCGTGAATGTGTTCGGGGTATAAGTGATCTAGCGGTGGCGCAAATCCGGCCCGGTCAGAACCGGGACATACGCCAGCAAAAAGAGAGAAAAGGCGGCAATCCATAGCAGCCCGGACAGATTCCAGCCCAGTAACAGCCAGTCAAACAGCGGCAACAACACCCGCACACACGCCGCCGCAGCCATCAGCCCAAACGCGATCGCCATCACTTTCGACACACGCAGCGGTCGTCCGCTGTGTCCCAGAGAGACGCGGGAAATCATGCTCAGAATCATAAAGCCCATGGCGCCGACGGTGATCAGATGCAACGCTTCCGATTGCCCAAACCAGTAGCCAGTATGTGCCAGACCAAAGAATCCAAGCCCCAGGCCCAGCGCCAGATACGACAGATGCAACGACCACAACAGCGGCTCATGACGGCAATGCCAGCCACCCCAATGCGCCAGTCGGATCAGGTGTAACACCGCCACCAGCATCAGCACCCAGGCCGGTGACACCGGGCTTGGCACCACACCGTGCAGCAAGTAGGCGCAGGCTCCGAGGATCGAGAAAAACAGCAGTACCCAATTCAAACGCGGTGTTGCCCTGACGTTGCTGTGCGGTACCACATTGCGAGTAAACATCGGAATCACACGGCCACCGACGATGCCCATCACCAGACAGAATACCAGCAAGGCTGAGCGCGCCAGATGCACCGCCAGGGCGTCCTGCTCCTGAGCAGCAAACCACAGAAAACACAGATTGAGGCTGGCAATCACCACCAATATCGGCAGGAACTGGTAGTTACGCCGACTGTTGGCCGGGATCAGCAGAATCCCAAGCCCGACAATCACCATCAGCCACCAGATAGCCTGTGCCAGTATCAGGGCAATGGCCGGTACGTCGAGCCACAGCAGAGCGCGAATCAGTAACCACAGCCCGGCCAGCACCATCAGATACACGCCGTGAGGGCTGCGCAGGCCAGTCCAGTTTTGCGCCGCCGTCAGTAAAAAACCGGCTGCGACGGTAAAACCGAATCCAAACAGCATCTCGTGGATATGCCACAGCAACAGCGGCAAGGCAGGCCGCAGAGTGATCCAGGTGCTGTTCAGCATCACCAGCCAGGTTCCCATGGCGACCACGGCCAGCAGGGCGGCGAGAAAAAACAGCGGTCTGAACGCCAAACTCCAGAAGACATGTCTGGGGCTGAAGAGATGCCTGGGGCTGAAGAGATGCGACGCTGCCATGCTCATACCTCTCCGGCCGGTGATTGCAACTTGTTGAACCGATTCTCAGCAGCGATGCGCATGATAAAACCGAACTTGATCAGGGTGGCCCAGACCGGCGTGCTGATATGGCTAATGCCCTGCATCAACAGCGACAGATGCTCGGCAAACACATACCCCATGGCCACTGAAAACAGCGTCATGACCAGTCCAATCAACATGGTCCAGTTGCCTGCTGCAAACAAACGCTGCATGGGCTGAAGCTCGTCAGGCAAGGACTCATTTTTGCGAAGAAGTTGAAGCGATATCAGCATGGTATCCCCCGGTTTTGTCAGACAGACACAAACTCTGTATTGGCTTACCGGGTTCTATAGCGAGAGCCATGCCAAGAAGATTTTCATATAAAAATCAATGCATTAGAAAATAGCATTTGTCTAACTGAGTCATATTGACTACTTTGATAGTCAGTCAATAAAACCTCAAAGTGTCCATATGACTCGAATATCCACCAATGCCCTGATTGAACTGGCTCTGGATCTGAGCCGCAGCCTCAACAGCAGCGACCGCTTTGAGCGCCTGCTCACCACGGTGCGCCGGGTCATCCACTGTGATGCCGTGGTGTTGCTCGTCAAACAAGGTGAAGTGCTCAAACCCTTGGCCCAACAGGGGCTGACTAGAGACTCCCTCGGACGTCGTTATGAAATCGACCAGCACCCACGTTTTCAGGTGATCTGTACTGCCTCAAGTCCGACGCGGTTTCCTGCGGATAGCCAAATTCCAGACCCTTACGATGGCCTGTTGCTGGAATCCGAAGGCAACCTGCCCATCCACGCCTGCATGGGCTTGCCGCTGCTGTTTGAAAATCGTCTGATTGGCGTGCTGACCCTCGACAGTCTGCAACCGGGGGAATTCGACGACATCCCCGAACGCACGCTGGAAATCATCTCTGCCATGGCAGCGGCCAGCCTGAACACCGCGCTGACTCTGGATTTGCTGGAGCACAATTCGGCCCGCGCCGAAGCCCTGGTGCAGGAACTCACCAGCACCCTGCCGCATCAGGATCATGTCGATATCATCGGTGAAAGCACCGCCATGCAGCGGCTGAAGCGGGATATTCAAACGGTGTCAGGTTCTAATCTGACGGTGCTGATTCACGGTGAAACCGGGGTGGGCAAGGAGCTGGTGGCACAGTCGATCCATCAACAATCCCATCGTAACGAAGGGCCACTGGTGTACCTCAACTGTGCCGCGCTGCCAGAGAACCTGATCGAGAGCGAGCTATTCGGTCATATTCGTGGTGCTTTTACGGGGGCTAACCGCGACCGCACCGGCAAGTTTGCCCTCGCCAACGGCGGTATGCTGTTTCTGGACGAAGTCGGCGAACTGCCGCTGGCGGTGCAGAGCAAGTTACTGCGGGCGCTGCAAAACCATGAGATTCAACCCGTCGGGCAAGACGCCACTCACACCGTGGACGTTCGAGTGATCGCCGCGACTAACCGTAATTTGCAGCAGGAAGTGGCCGAGCAACGCTTCCGGGCGGATCTTTACCACCGGCTCAGTGTGTTTCCCATCGAAGTGCCGCCGCTGCGCCAGCGTGAACAGGACATCGCCCTGCTGGCGGGTTACTTCCTCGAACGCAGCCGTCGTAAACTCGGCATCAGCCAGCTTCGGCTGGCCACCGACGCCATCAATCATCTGACTGGCTACGACTGGCCCGGCAACGTGCGCGAGCTGGAACACTGCATCGACCGCGCCGCCCTGAGAGCCAGAAGCCACCAGCGACAATCCGCCATGGTAACCATCGCCCCTGCCGACCTGGGTGATTTAACGCCAGAGATAGCAGGGGTTGAAAAGACAACGAATGACCAAATGCAGTTGACAGGGCAAGCATCGACACTGGAACAGGCGACACAACAACCGATCCCGGAACAAGGCCTGAAAATCGTCACTGAAGCATTTCAGCGCCAATGTATTCTCGATGCACTGACCGCGAACAACGGTAACTGGGCAGCCACCGCCAGGCAGCTGGAAGTGGACAGGGCCAATCTCACCCGACTGGCCAAACGACTGGGGATATCGGTGAAGCGGAAAGTATCGGTGCAGTGACAGGGTCTCATTGATCATTCAGCTGGATATGCTCAGTGATGTAGTCAATCAGCGCTCTGACCTGGCCGCTGGCTGTCTTGTCTGAGTGATAAACCAGATAGATCGGCATTTCCTGCTTGATGGTTTGTTGCACCATGACGGTGTGCAAAGCACCGGACTCAAGATCCCGGCTGACGGTAAAATCCGAAAGACAGGCGATCCCCGCTCCCTGTAAAGCAAGATGCCGCAAGGATTCACCGCTATCCGCACGAATCTCTGGCTCAACCAACAGCGGGACTCCCGTGTCATCCAGTACGGGCCAACGATTTAACTTCTCCGGGCGGCTAAATCCCAGGCAACAATGCTGGTCCAAGTCCTTCACGGAACCTGGCCAGCCAAATTGCTTAAGGTAATCTGGCGAGGCAAACAGCTTGCGCCGGGTTTCGCCAATTTTGCGGGCATGCAAACCGGAACTCTCCAGTTCTCCGATCCGAATGGCAATATCAACCCGCCGCTCAATCAGATTGATATTGGACTCACTCGATGCAAGCACGACTTCAACATCCGGGAATGCTTCTCTGAATCCTTTGATCAGTGGGATGACCGCATGAAGTGTGAACGGCGTTGCGGCATCAATGGTGACCACTCCACGAGGACTTGTTACGGAGTCGTAAAAATAGCGTTCAATGTGTTCGGCATCAGCCAGAACCTCGGAGGCGTGTTGCAGCAGCCATTGGCCATCCCGTGTCAGGCTGATGCTGCGGGTTGAACGTTGTATGAGACAGCTATCGAGCTTGGTTTCCAGTCGTTTCAGACCACGGCTGACCATCGACGGCGCGATGTTCATACGATCTGCTGCACCGGTAAAACTGCCACTCTCCACGATGGTTTTAAATAACGCCAATTCATCCAGAGTAATCTTCATATCGCCCCCGGATTGCTCACTATTAATTGCTCTTGGAGCAATAATATTTTCATTTTGATGTTATTTCAGTCAATAGACGACTCTCTACACTGCTGCTCAAACCCGATCAGGTTTACCGCAACTCAACCGGAGAATGTTATGAGTCGTATCGTTATCAATGAGCTTGAACCGCAAGCCTATGCCGCACTGTACGGAGTCGAGGCCTATCTCGATGACTCGTCTTTGTCAGCGGAATTACGCGCATTGCTAAAACTGAGGGCATCGCAAATCAATGGCTGCTCGTTTTGTATCAACCTGCATCAAACTGAAATCCAGCAACTGGGAGGAAGTACAGCGCGTATTGATGCGCTGTCGGACTGGGAAGAGTCCGGGCTGTTTTCGGAGGCAGAGCAAGCCGCTCTGGCAGCAACGGAGTCACTGACATTGGTCACCATCGCTGGCCTGCCGGAAGATATCTATCAGAACTTGCTGAGGTATTTTTCTGAAAATCAGGTCGCGCAGTTGTTCGTACTGGTGGCAACCATCAACGCCTGGAACAGATTAGGACGGGCAATGAAAAGTCCTGGATAACTTCAGGCAAACGTTCCCGGCAGCGCATCCCAACGTCACCATTGGTTCAGCTAAATTGGCAGGGCTTGAGCGTCTAAGACCAGGGGCTGGGGCTGCCCTCAGAGGTTTTACAGCTTCAGATTCTGACCTTTGGGGCACCATATCCACGCACCAGAATTCCTCCGAGAACAAAAAACCACACAACCATGGCCATACTCCGTGGCGTTTCATCGGCAAGGGCGCTGATCAAGGAACCAGACAAACCACCCGCTCCAAAGCCAATGGCTCCAGAGAGGGCCATGGCTGTGCCACTTCGAGTCGGAAATATTTCGGTCATTGATGACGTGCAGTTGGCAATCGTCACGGCATGGCAAGACAGCACCAGAATCATCAGTGGCAGGAAAAACCACAACGAGTGTTGATCGAACAAATGCAAGTAGATCAACACCATAGACACCCCACTGAAATGTACCGCTTGAGTCGTCCAGATCAGTGTGTTTGAGCTAAAGCGCTTGAGAGCTTTGATTCCTATCCGGCTCACCACCATCATTGCCAACACAATCGTGGCAAAGACAAAGGGAAAAGCCGCAGATGACAACTCAAAGTACCCCATCAGAATTCCAGGCGACGACACCGTAAAACCCAGCAGCAGAGCGTATGAAGCGCCAACAGTAGCCAGATACCCCCAGATGCGTTGCTCGCTAATTACGTGTATGTAATTACCGAAGGGCCTCCAGGGGGTGCGCTGCGCACTTGTTTCAGGAAACCAGACAGTACATAGCACCAGCACAACCACGCCATAAATCAGTAAAACTCCATATACCGACTGCCACCCCAGCCATTGATACAACCCCATGCCAATAAATGGCGCGAACAAGGGGGCAAATAACATGAACTGGACTACCTGAACCATGTAATGGGCGCCTTCCCTGCCCTGGCTCAAATCACGCACCACAGAGCCGATATTGACCACCGCCAGACCTGCACCTAACGCTTGTACAACACGTGCAACCCAAAACGATTCGATCGAGCTTGAAAGAAGATTGGCTGCCGATCCCGTAACGAAAAGGATTAGTCCAATCAAAACCATAAACCGGCGGCCAAATCGATCCGACAACGGGCCTCCGATGCATTGGCCTGCGCCAAATCCCAGCAAGTAATAACTGACAGTCATCTCTGCGGCATGAACGGCGACCCCAAATGTGACTGCCAGGGCCGGAGTCGCAGGAAGCGTCAAATCCACTGCCATAGGCGTCAATGTCATCAAGGCGGCCAGCATCAGCAACAAGCGACGGGTCATGGAAGTTTGGGATGGTTCCTGAAACATGAGGAATCACTCAACAGAACAAAGCAAAAGTTTAACTTCGCAACAGTTAAGCTAAAAACCAGTTTTTGCCGAATACCAATACCATAATCGGGATCATAAACGCCCAATTCACCGCTCAAGCGTTCTCATCTCATACTAGCGCTCACTCACTACCAGTTTGAGTGCCAATCCAACAAACACCACGGAGGTACAACGGTTCATTACCGTCTGGGCCTTTGGTGAGTGTTTCAGCCAGTCCCCCAGCCCCCCGGCAAACCAGGCAATCGCCGTGAATACCAGCATGGCGGAGGCGATAAACAGCAAGCCCAGCTGAATCATCTGCGCGGTCACAGACCCCATGGCCGGGTTGGCAAACTCGGGCAGAAACGCCAGAAAAAAGATCGTGACCTTGGGATTGGTGATGTTCATCACCAGCCCTCTGATATAGAGAGACTTGAGACTGTCGGGCGCCTGAACACCCGAGCTGGTATCCGATTTACCCGCATTCCACGATTGCCAGGCCAGATACAGCAGGTACAAAGCACCCAGGATCTTGACGACATTAAACGCCACAGGAGAAGTCTGGAAAATGGCTGAGATCCCCATCGCGGCCGCCATGGTATGAACGACCAGCCCACTACACAGACCGGCCACCACGGCGATGCCCGCCTTGAAGCCATTCAGTGCTGACAACATCATCACAAATATGTTGTCCGGCCCAGGTACCATTGCCAGTGCCATCGCAGCCATGACAAACAGAATCGCTTCATTCAGCGGAATCATCGCCTTCTCCCGAGGTTATTCGATGTGGTGCAGGCCAACAGCATCGGGGCTCAATCGAGTCCGATACCACCGTCCTTTGACCGGAACAAATTGCCAATAAATCGAAGGGTCAACGCAGTGGCCTTGTAAGGAAGATCAAATACCAACTCCAGAAATTCATACCAGAGGCTGTCTTCCCTGTAGTTTCTCGGCCACAGGAACCGGACTGCGGCAAAACCGGCAATACAGCCAGCCAATACTACAAAGCTGAATCCGTTGATCAGCAGATCTGCCAACAGGTAGGTGCTCATGCAAAATATGAACATCGATAGCACTACCCGAAATCCTTCCATATCTTATTTCCTGTATGTTTCCCAGAGGCCTCAGGATTGGATCCCTGATTCGGTCAGTCTCATCAGCATATCAAGCAACAGCTCTTGCTCTCCGGGCTTCAGTACACTCTGAAGCTCGCGCTCATATTCAAGAACACGTTCCTCTATGGACTGATAACGCGTTTGTCCCTCTTCAGTCAGATACAAAGCATAGGAACGACGATCTGATTTGGACGGTCGCCGTTCAACCAAATTCATTTGTTCAAGCTTGTCCACTGCAGCCACCATTGCCGAACGGTCGTTACCGAGCGCCATGGCTACAGCGGTTTGGGTCAAGCCAGGGTTTCGCTTCACGATAACCAGCACACCAAATAAACCTGGACTGATGCCCACATCCGCACAAGCGTCGCCAAATCGGTTGAAAAACACCAACTGTGTCTTGCGTAAACGGTAGCCAATCAACTCGTCAAGCACACCAAAATCTATATCGTTATTATCTTCGCCGGACATGTATAACCTTCTTTTTTCATTGACGACCTTCAGGAGCGTCATCGATACACTTTTTCATTATTATTAATCAGATAACCCGGTTTCACTCAACGCGATCCACATCGAAACAAGCAGGTTACCTCTCAGGCGAATTAGTATAACGGAGCCCACACTATTGTGGATTTAATTGTTGAAAGCATCACCATATTGAGGGGCCGATAAAGACAAATAACGTCGGTAATCTATTCCTTCCAACAACTCAAACCGGGGCAATATCACGACACAGTGCCGGAAAACCGGTTTTCTCCTCTTACTGAGATCTTTTTGTTACCGCTGTGCTTCGGTGATTCAGCTCAGCGGCAGAATCTTTTAGAATGCGCGGTTTTTCCGCACACTTTCCACTCCAGAGGATCACCACTATGGCAGCCAGGCAGACGCCGATGATGACTCAGTATCTGGGAATCAAATCCGATTTCCCGGACACCCTGCTGTTTTATCGCATGGGTGACTTTTACGAGTTGTTCTTTGACGACGCCAAACGTGCTGCGCAGTTGCTGGATATCACCCTGACTGCCCGCGGCCAGAGTGATGGTCAGCCGATTCCCATGGCCGGTGTGCCATTCCATTCTGCGGATAACTACATTGCCCGCCTGGTCAAGCAGGGGCAAAGCGTCGCGATTGCGGAGCAAATTGGTGACCCGGCTACCGCCAAGGGGCCCGTGGAACGCAAGGTCGTTCGGGTCATTACGCCAGGTACCCTGACCGATGAAGCCTATCTGGATGAACGCAGCGATAACCTGCTGGTTGCCATCAGTTGCAGCAACAAGGGCACCGGCCTGGCGATTCTGGAAGTCAGTAGTGGTCGATTTTCGGTGCTGGAAGTCTCGACCGAAGAAGAATTGCTGGCTGAAGTCGAACGTCTGCGTCCGGCCGAGTTGCTCTACAACGAAAATGAAACCGTTCCTGCCCAGGTGGTTGAGCGAGCCGGTTCCCACGCCATGGCACCGTGGCACTTCGATTCCGATACCGCATTCCGGTTGTTAACCCAACAGCTCAAGACCCGCGATTTACGGGGCTTTGGCTGCGAGCATATGACACTGGCGGTGTGTGCGGCAGGCGCCCCGCTCCACTACGCCCGTGATACCCAGCGCAATGACCTCCCCCATGTGCGATCGCTGATGGTTGAGCATCCGGATGACGCCATCGTGATTGATCCGGCCAGTCGCCGGAATCTGGAAATTGATATCAATCAGCAGGGGGAAGCCAGCCACACACTGTCCTGGGTGATGGATAAAACAGCCACCGCGATGGGCAGTCGTTTGCTGAAACGATGGCTGAATCGTCCCTTGCGCCATCGCGAGGTGCTGGAACAACGTCAGGCGCTGATCAAACAATTCGGCGATAGCGGCATCTGGGAATCACTGCAGCCTTGTCTGAAACAGATTGGTGATATCGAGCGGATTCTTTCCCGCGTTGCAATTGGCTCTGCCCGCCCCCGCGACCTGGCGCGTCTTCGCGATGCCCTGGCCCTGCTGCCAGAGGTTCGCTCAATGCTGGAACCGCTCGACACGGTGCTGGCGCGTCAGCTCTGGACCGATGCCCAGGAATTCCCGCAGTGGGTAGAGCGCTTGCAAGCCGCCATCATCGAAAATCCGCCGGTGGTGATTCGTGACGGCGGCGTGATTGCCCCCGGTTACGATAACGAGCTGGATGAATTACGCGAACTGAGTGAAAACGCCGGTGATTATCTGGTCAAGCTGGAAACCCGTGAGCGCGAGCGCACCGGTATCAACACCCTGAAAGTCGGCTACAACCGGGTTCACGGCTATTACATCGAAATCAGCAAGGCCCAGTCTGACGAAGCGCCCACGGAATACATCCGCCGCCAGACGCTGAAAAACGCCGAGCGCTTCATCACGCCAGAACTGAAGGAATTTGAAGACAAGGCACTGAGTGCCAAAAGCCGGGCCTTGAGCCGGGAAAAACATCTGTACGACGCACTGGTGGTGGATCTGGGCCTGACCTTGCAGCCGCTTCAGCTCAGCGCCTCTGCCCTGGCTCAGCTGGATGTGATGGTGAACCTCACCGAACGCGCCGAAACCCTGCGCTTTACCGCCCCGGAATTTTCCGATGAACCGGGTATTCACATTCAGCAAGGCCGCCACCCTGTGATTGAGCAACTGATCGACAACCCGTTTGTTGCCAACGACACTTTGCTCAATCCCGATGCCCGGATGCAAATCATTACTGGCCCGAACATGGGTGGTAAATCGACTTACATGCGTCAGGTCGCCCTGATTGCATTGCTGGCGCACATCGGCAGCTACGTGCCGGCGGATCACTGCCGTATCAGTCTGCTGGACCGGATTTTCACCCGCATGGGTTCCTCGGACGACGTCGCCGGTGGTCGGTCTACCTTTATGGTCGAGATGACCGAAACCGCCAATATTCTTCACAATGCCACCAGCAACAGCCTGGTATTGATGGATGAAGTGGGCCGCGGCACCAGCACCTTCGACGGATTATCACTGGCGTGGGCCTGTGCCGGTCAGCTGGCGGAACACATCGGCGCCTTTACCTTGTTTGCAACGCACTACTTCGAGATGACGGCATTGCCGGATTCCTACGAAAAAGTCGTCAATGTGCACCTCAAGGCCACCGAGCATGAAGATCGTATTATCTTTCTGCATGCCGTGGAGCCAGGTCCAGCAAGCCAGAGCTACGGCCTGCAAGTCGCGCAACTGGCTGGCGTACCATCCAGCGTGATCCACTCTGCTCGCGCTCAGTTGGACAAGCTCGAACAAGGCAGCTTGCCGCCCACCAGTCAGGTGTTTCAGGAGCCAACTGCGCCACCGCATCAGACATATATGTTCGCCACACCACCATCCAAGCTGGAACGTCTCCTCGAAGACATTGATCCCGATGAGTTGACGCCAAGAGCAGCATTGGATCTGATCTATAGGATGAAACAGCTATAAGGTTATGCCAGTTGCGGGGTTTTAACACTGCACCTAGAATGCAACTCAATAAAGCTGAGCAAAGTACTCTGCTATTTTTCTACTGTGATTTTCATGTACCGAGCTAAACCGCTCTGAGAGGAGAGAAGCAATGACGTTTGTCGTTGGAGAAAACTGCATTAAATGCAAACACACAGACTGTGTTGAAGTCTGTCCGGTCGATTGCTTTTATGAAGGACCAAACTTCCTGGTGATTCACCCGGACGAATGTATCGACTGTGCGCTGTGTGAGCCAGAGTGTCCAGCGGAAGCAATTTTTTCCGAAGACGAGCTGCCAGCCGGTCAGGAGCAATTCATTGAGCTGAACGCTGAACTGGCCGAAGTATGGCCAAACATCACCGAGATGAAAGAATCTCCGGCGGATGCTGACAAATGGGACGGTGTTCCCAACAAGATCGAGCTGCTGGAACGCTAATCGTTTTCCGATTCTGCTCGACTCCGCAGCCTTGCTGAACTGAACCGGAGATTTGAGCGGAATGCGAATGGCACCAGAATCCCATTTTTTGCTCGCTGGTCACCACGGCCTGATTTCCGGGGTTTAATGAGCAAGAAAAGTGGCTGGTGCCCATTCGGGCACTCAGTTGCACGCTTCAGAAAACAGGGCAGCGGCATCCAGTCCCTGACTTTCCATCACAACACGCAGACGCTTCAAGCCATCTACCTGAATCTGACGAACACGCTCGCGAGTCAGACCGATTTCCTTGCCAACGTTTTCCAGTGTGGTGACATCGTGGCCACGCAGACCGAAACGACGAACCAGAACTTCACGCTGCTTCTCTGGCAGTTCATCCAGCCAGCGTTCCAGATTGGCTTGCAGATCATTGTCCTGCAGCTCGGACTCTGGATCCGGGATGTTCTCATCAGCAACCGTATCCACCATCATGCGCTCGGAGTCGTTGCTCACAGCCACGTCCAGTGACGTCACTCGCTCATTCAGCTTCAGCAGGCGTTTTACATCCGCAACCGGCTTGTCGACGTGACGAGCGATTTCTTCGGCGGTTGGTTCATGATCCAGTACCTGAGACAGCTCGCGAGCGGCACGCAGATAACCGTTCAATTCCTTCACCACGTGAATCGGCAAACGGATGGTACGGGTCTGGTTCATCAGAGCACGTTCAATGGTCTGGCGAATCCACCAGGTCGCGTAAGTGGAGAAACGGAAGCCACGCTCAGGGTCGAACTTCTCGACCGCTCTCATCAGGCCCAGGTTGCCTTCTTCGATCAGGTCAAGCAGCGGCATACCGCGATTCAGATAACGACGGCAGATTTTAACCACCAGACGCAAATTGCTTTCGATCATGCGACGTCGGCCTGCTTCATCCCCCTTGCGAGCCAGACGGGCAAAATGCACTTCCTCTTCTGCCGACAGCAGTGGAGAGAAGCCAATTTCGTTCAGGTACATCTGAGTGGCATCCATCTCCCGATGGGAAGACTCTTTGCTCTCAGTATCCTGAGTTCGGTTTTTTTCTGTGCTGGTATCTTGCCCGTTGTCCTCGAACAAAACCGTCACATCGTGTGCTGGATAAGCCATGTTTATACCCCCGCCTTATCATTATGTTTTATGGATCGGCTGACGCCTGCTTAGGGTAAATACATTTATCGTGCCAGATTGGTTTATTCCCGGCCCGACAAGTGATCCGGGCTGTGTTGGCACTGGGTTTAGCGCTTGGGAAGGAAGTAGAGAGGATCTACTGGCTTGCCGTTTTTCCGGATCTCAAAGTGCAGTTTGACACTATCTGTACCGGTAGATCCTATTTCGGCGATGGATTGGCCAGCTTTGATACTTTGGTTCTCTTTTACCAGGATTTTTTGGGCGTGGGCGTAGGCACTCAGATAGACGTCATCGTGTTTGACGATCACCAGATTCCCGTAACCGCGAAGCCCTTGTCCTGCATACACAACGGTCCCGGAGGCCGCAGCCGCTATGGGGTCACCGGCTTTTCCGGCGATATCGATACCTTTGTTAACCGGCTCGGCGGACGAGAATTTTGCCACGATTTTTCCGCTCGCTGGCCAGTTCCACTGACCCGCACCCGGCGCCTTGGCGGGCGTTCCTGAAGGTTTGGAAACCGGTGCCGGAACGGGCGTCACAACCGGCTTTCCGGACTCGGAAGATGGAACCGTTGGCGTTGGTACTTTCGCAATCGGTGCTGTCACAGGCGGTGCCACAACGGGTGGAGGAACCGCTACCACAACCGGTTCAGATTTTTTTACCGGAGTGCCAGATGCAGGTTTGGAAGACTGGGAAGGCGTTGCAACCTGAGAAGAGTTGCCGGATGATCCGCTCGATTTGCGTCTCACATTGCGAATTGCAATTTGCTGGCCTGGAAAAATGGTAAATGGCGAACGAATGCCATTGCTGTCTGCAAGCGCCATAGGATCCAGACCATACTGCCAGGCAATCCCATACAGGGTTTCGCCTTTTTCAACACGGTGGTAACCGCTGGATGGCACCGGGTCAGAGGAGCCGGCCTGTTCCGTTCGCGAAACTGTGCTTCCGGAACCGTTGCGGCCAAACTTTTCTTCAACCGAGACAAAACCGCTGGACGAGCATCCTGCCAGCGTCATGGCGATAAGCATAGGAGAGAATCGTAAGGTTCGTGTCATGGTTCCGAAAAATAATGTAAAGGTTTGTTTCAGGCGTTGTCTGAACGTTTCGCCAGCCATTCCATTGCCAGTACCAGGCTAGCGCCAGCTACCATCAGCAGAACTGACCACAATAGCGAAATATCCATATCAGGCAAGATATTGACCTGATGAACCGGCACAGTTTCCCCTCGACTGTTCACTCTGGTCGTCAAAGTGTCCTTCCACGGCCAGACTTTGAGCAAGGAGCCGACCATAAAGCCGGTCAGCAAGGCAAAGGTCTGATACCGGTAATGGTTGAGCAACCAGGTAAGAACGCGGGAAAACGCCATCAGGCCGATCACAGCACCGGTACCGAATAAAGCCATAATGCCGAGATCAAAGCTCTTGAGCGCTCCCAGAATCGGTTCGTACAAGCCCATCAGGAGCAAAATGAAACTGCCGGAGATTCCTGGAAGGATCATGGCGCAAATAGCAATACTACCAGCGCCCACGACAATCCAGGGCGTTGGTTCAACCGAACCCGGCGAGGCAGTGCTGATCCAGCCAGCAATCACGGCACCGGCTGCCAACAGGCCAATGGCAATGGCATCCCAGCGGCTGATTTCTTTGCCGACATGAACGATCGAAGCCAGAATCAGCCCGAAGAAAAACGACCACAAATACACGGGGTAGTGAATCAGCAGATAGTGAATGCCCTTGGCCAGAGACAGCAGAGCCACCAGCACGCCACTGCCCAGAACCAGTAAAAACGTGCCGTTAATGTGTTTCCATGCTGCTGCCGGGCCTTGCTGAAACAGCAGTTTCAGCGCGGTAGCATCCACATTGCGAATGCTCCCCAATAATTGATCATAGATCCCGGTTACAAAGGCTATGGTGCCGCCAGACACTCCCGGAACCACGTCCGCTGCGCCCATGGCCAATCCCTTGAAAAACAACCATACGTGGCGCATGGAAAACCTCACTGAATACTCGTGCTATGTGAAAGGCCTAGCGCTGAATGCCAGGCAAAAAAGGAACGAACAGCGCTTCTTCTACCACTTCTGTGTGAAAATCGTCACCGTCGCGTGTCACCAGCGTCAGAACCTGTTTTTCGCCGCCCACTGGCAGAATCAAACGACCACCATCGGCCAACTGCTCAATCAGGGACTGGGGAATTTTCTCGGGAGAAGCCGCTGCCAGAATACCGTCGAACGGCCCCTTGTCCTCCCAGCCCCAGCTGCCATCGGACAGGGTAAACTCAATGTTCTTGTACCCCAGTTCTGTCAACTGCTGGGAAGCACGCTTGTGCAGCGGTTCAATACGTTCGACGCTGTACAGCTCTCCGGCGAAAGGACTCAACACCGCAGACTGATACCCACAGCCTGTGCCTATTTCCAATACCTTGCCCAGAAAGCTGCGTCGCCCCAGCACCAGTTCCGTCATTCTCGCCACCGTGTACGGTCGACTGATGGTCTGGCCGTAACCAATCGGCAGTGACTTGTCGTCGTAGGCCTGATGTGAAATCGCCGGTTCCAGAAACAGGTGTCTGGGCGTACGACTGATCACGGAGAGCACCGTTTCGTTTTCAATACCAAGTTTGCGCAGCTGCTCAACCAGTCGATTGCGCGTACGCTGGGAGGTCATGCCGATCCCTTCCCGAGTCAAATCTACATCTGCCATTACTTGCCCAATACTGCGCGAACTGCCTCCATTGCAGCGTGCTGTGTCATGTCCATCTGAATTGGAGTCACCGATACATAACCCGCTTCAATGGCGGCAAAATCGGTTCCCTCTCCAGAGTCCGCCACCTCGCCGGCGGCTGAGATCCAGTAGCATTCCTTGCCTCTGGGATTGGTCGTGAGCACCGGGTTGTCCGACCGATGTCGATGCCCCAGGCGCGTCACCCGAATACCCATCAATTGCTCGAACGGTACGTCAGGTACGTTAATGTTGATCACCGAGTTGGCGGGCAACGCCAGTTCCTCCAGACGCGGCAGCAAATCCACCACCACCTGTGCGGCGGTTTCAAAATGCCGTTTGCCAGTCAATGAGACAGCAACCGGGGTTTTGGGAAGGAAACGTCCTTCCATAGCCGCCGCAACGGTGCCGGAATACAGCACATCGTCACCGAGGTTGGCTCCGGCATTGATACCCGATACCACACGTTCACACTGATCGCGAAACAGGGCATTGATGCCAAGGTGTACGCAATCCGTCGGGGTTCCGTTGACGCAGATGTAACCGTTATCCATTTCGATCGGATGCAGTGGACGATCCAGTGTCAGCGAATTGCTGGCACCGCTACGATCCCGGTCCGGAGCAATCACATGCAGCTGACAGTTTGCCTCGGTCAGGTATCGCGCCAGAGTCCTCAGGCCAATGGCATGAGCACCATCGTCATTGGATAACATCAAACAGGTCATCAGGATTCTCCACTCACATCACGGTCGGGCTGTTCCAGTAACACCAGCTCCCGCAACAAGGAGGTCGCATAATACCCGGCCCCCAGTGTAAAAGTCAGGATCAAATCTGAACCATCGGCTTCATTTTGCTGCCATTGCCAACTCATCTGCTCAGGTCGAACTACCAACGCCCGGCGCTCCTGCGACAAGCCTGCGTGTTCAAGTGCATCACAAACAGCCAGGCAGCGTTCGGTGACGGTTTGTTCAGTCAACAAGGTAGCATCCGCAGACAGGTTACGCCCACGCCCCCACAGCGGCCCGGAAACCGATTCGGAAGGATCACCTTCCAGTCGAGTCGCCCAGCTCTCCTGCCTGACGCGTTCAGCCAGCACCTGATTGAACAGCCAGGAACGAACAGCTGATAGATAGATGCCCTTCTTCGCCGGCTGCTTGACTCGGCGCTTGCCGGTCAGCATGGCCATGCCCGCTTCGAGATTGCCGCCATCATGGCCAAAGCGCTGTTCACCGAAATAATTGGGGTAGCCGTTTTGCTGCAGCAATGTGAGATTGGCTTCGAGCCGATCCAGATCACCGCTAATATGCCGCAAGCGAATGACAAAGCGATTGCCCGCCAGGTCACCGCGACGCAATTTGCGACGATGTCTCTGCTGTTCCAGTACCTTATATTCGTCGTGCTCAATCGCGGTCAGGTCCGGCGTTTCAGCGGTCGGCAGATACAGACTGAACCACTGCCGGGTAACAGCATGACGATCCTTGATACCGGCAAAACCCACGTCTCGCTCACGAATACCCGCCGCCCTGGCCAATTGGCCCGCAACCCAGGCGGTGTTGGCACCGCGCTTTTCAACCCAGACCCAAAGGTGTTCACCTTCACCGACTGGAACATCGCAGCCCAGTTCTTCGACCTGAAAGTCTTCCGGGACGGTTTTGAATCCGGCTGAGCAACCGGTTGATACATAAGCGTTGGGCCAGTCTTCGACGACCAGGGCCAGTTGGGACACGTCGGTCACAGATGTTATTACCTTAAAAAGTCAGTCTTGCCTGGAAACAGGGATCAGAAGCGCCACTGCGTGCACGGCAATGCCTTCCTTGCGGCCCACGTATCCGAGCTTTTCAGTGGTGGTTGCCTTGACGTTCACAGCGTTCACAGCAACCTTAAGATCATTCGCGATGGCTTCGCGCATGGATTCGATATGCGGAGCCATTTTGGGAGCCTGAGCAATGATGGTGATGTCAACATTGCCAACACCCCAGCCTTCTTTGGCAACCCGGGCCACGACATCACGCAACAATTCTCGGCTGTCAGCCCCCGCATAGGCAGCATCCGTATCCGGAAAATGGCGGCCAATGTCCCCCAACGCGGCCGCTCCAAGCAGCGCGTCGCACAATGCATGCAGCGCCACATCGCCATCGGAGTGGGCTTTTAATCCGTGAGAATGGGGAATTTGCACGCCCCCCAACATCACGAAATCGCCTTCGTCGAAGGCATGAACATCAAAACCGTGTCCAATCCTCATGGTGTTTTCCTTTCTGAATGGTGATCAGGCCAGGCGCCCGGCCTGCTGTAAAAACAGTCGTGCCAGTGCCAGGTCTTCGGGACGGGTTACCTTGATGTTGTCGGCTCGACCGGCAATCAAACGCGGCGCATAACCGAGTGCTTCAAGCGCTGATGCTTCATCCGTTACCGGAAGCTGTCGCTCACGGCAGCTTTCCAGCGCCTGCGTCAACAATCCCAGTGGAAACATTTGGGGAGTCAGTGCATGCCAGAGCTGATCGCGTTCAACGGTATGATCGATACGGACATTGCCGGACTCATCCAGAGTGCCCCGTTTCATGGTGTCGCGGGTCGGAGACGCCAGAATAGCACCCGGCCGCTCTCGTTGAGCCAACAAGGCGTCGATATCATCATGGGTCAGACAAGGGCGCGCAACGTCGTGAACCAGAACCCAGTCATCGTCGGCGGCGATATCCGCCAGCAGACCCAATCCATTCAGAACGGAATCGCTGCGCTCACGGCCCCCCGGCGCCAGCAGAATACGTTCATCCTGGTAAAACTCACTGTCCGGCCAGTAGGCATCGCCTTCTGACAACACCAGCACCAAACGGGTTACCGATGGATGAGACATCAGGATGGACAGGGTGTAATCCATCAACAAGCGACCTTCAATACGAAGATACTGTTTGGGCCGATCCGCTTGCATGCGACTGCCGACACCGGCAGCAGGAACAACAGGCCAGATAGTCATGGTTTTTCGGGTTCTACAAACAGAATGAAGGTTTCCCCGTCCTGAATCAGGCCCAGATCTTCACGGGCTTTTTCTTCCAGCATGGCCTTGCCATGGCGCAGATCCTTGACCTCACGCCAGTACTGGGCATTGGAAGCTTCAAGAGCCTGAATATCCAGTTTCAGATGTTCGATCTCATGCTGCAGCTTCTCGCTGGCGTACCAGCCGCTGTCATCAAACCAGATGCGATACTGAACCAGTGCCAGCAGAAATAACCCGAGCACCAGCATGGCTCGACTGCGGAAGTGGCTTTTCATAGAGGGAAACGTCGGAAGGAGAACGGAACCGGCAATCCGGCTCCGTTCCAGAGGTGATTACTGCTGACCCTTGATTTCTTTCAGGCCATTGTATGGGGCTTTCTCGCCCAGTTGCTCTTCGATGCGCAGCAGGCGGTTGTACTTGGCAACGCGGTCAGAACGGCACAGGGAGCCAGTCTTGATCTGTCCAGCACAGGTACCCACAGCCAGGTCAGCAATGGTGGTGTCTTCGGTTTCACCGGAACGGTGAGAGATCACAGCGGTGTAACCTGCGTCTTTTGCCATTTTGATCGCGTCCAGAGTCTCAGACAGAGAACCGATCTGGTTGAATTTGATCAGAATGGAGTTACCGATGCTTTTCTCGATGCCTTCCGCCAGGATTTTGGTGTTGGTTACGAACAGGTCGTCACCCACCAGCTGAACTTTTGCACCCAGTTTTTCAGTCTGGTATTTCCAGCCATCCCAGTCAGACTCGTCCTGACCGTCTTCAATAGAAAC
>PBNY01000013.1 GCA_002723385.1 Oceanospirillaceae bacterium
CGCGCCACACGGCTCTCACTTCCGCCCACCGACCAAGACTCATCGAATCAACTCACACGACAACTATCCTGACGCGGCGGGGAAGGGAATTGAAGTGATTAAGCTGGGGGAAATGAGTGGGCAGCTGTTCTTCATCAGAGACGAATTGGGTGCCTATGGTGCAAAGATAGGTCAATTTGAGAGCAGATCCACCGACCATTTCTGGTCGTAAGATGCTGATATATAAAGAAAAAAAGATGGCGTTGAGTATCGACACGTAGTTGAGATGAAACCACCAGTAAGACGCCTGACAATAGGGGATCGTCCAATTTGGTGTTTGTAGGAATGAGAAAGAAAGTAGGTAGACCGGCATACGACAAGGTCGAGTACGCAAACCGGTTTGCGACTGTTAGGGCAAACGTCGCTGTTTCTCGAGATAGGGTGAACATGTGGCTCAAGAACCTAGAGCTTGAATGTGCAGGTGCCGTCTCAAGGTTGGCGCCGCTGCTCTCGCTTTTTCCTCAAACAATAGCTGGTGAGTATTCGCGCATTTCTTTTGAAATTCATAGCTCGAACAAGCGATACGGGACGCTGGGGATAGTCATCAAGACCAACAGCAAGCGTACCGATCTAGGTTGCCTTGATCGCTCGGGAGTCAAACCCGCACTGAAAGCCTTTTGCAAAGAAAGGGAGTTGAGACTGATTGCTCCGGCGGTTGCTGATTTCAATGAGCTGATGAACAGAGTCTCTGGACTGAGATCCATTTGTGAGGAGCAATTTGTTCGGGGGGAGCAGGGCACGGTGCTCACACGGTGGTATGAGGGGATTGGCGCATACGGTGAGCGGTGTACCCAGGCAGTCAATGAGGCCTTTGAAATTTATGAAGCGCTGTCGAATGACCTGGAGGACGCAGTCTTTGCCTTTAATCACGCAGCGGGTCGCATGCGGTATCGAACAGTGCGCTGTGTCTTCGAAGTAGAAGACAATGACCCTCTTGGGCCAGCAAACCCATCCTTTAAGGTGGTTACAAGCATCAATCCACGAACCCGTGCTATTCGCTACAACCACCTTGTCGATTTCAAAAACAAGCTCAGGTCCGACCGGATTAAGAAAGCTTTGGAGCTGAGCTTGGATCGAGCCCCTACTGCAGATGAGATAAAAGTCGCACTGCAGAGGAACGGCAATAGAAGGCCTAGCAAGACATTAACAACCGACGTCATCAAGGCTTGCCACCTTGGGCGTAGGGCAAAAGAGCTGTACCAGGCACAAGATCATCTACTAGCCGTCATGAAGGATTGGTCCGATCTGCGATCCAAGCTTCAGGCGCTACTTTGAGGAAGGGGGAGTACCAATGAAAAATCCAGATGAGCAGAGCCTTATTGCCATTGACCTTGGTAATGGCACAACGTCGTACATTGCAGGCAATGGCAAGAAAGGAAGCTTCAGCTCGTTATCCCGGGCCTTTAAGGATACAAGCGGCCTCGGCTTCGGCGTCGAGAAGGAAGTATTCAAGACGAGGGACGGCAAGACGTTCCTCGTAGGAGAAAGTTGCCGTGTCGAAGGAGCGAAAACACGCAGTACCGATTCGAGCTTCTACAGCTCTCCGGAGATGCAAGTTATCTTCCTCAAGGTCCTGCATGACTGTGGAATTGATCATCCGATCATAGCTACTGGGCTGCCAACTGAATTCTTCCAGAAGGGTGCCGCCGACTTTGAAGACCAGCTAAGACGCTGGGCGAAAGGCGAAGGGTTTAACCCAAAGTTGGTAAAGGTACTCCCTCAGTGGGCTGGCCCTTGGTTCGACGATGAGCTGCTGGATGAGTCGGGGCAGGTAATCGACAAGAGGTTGGTTCTGCAGGGCAAGTTTGGCGTCATCGACATCGGCCAGGGCACCACTGACTGTGGTCAGTTCTATAACGGTCGTGTGTCCGATGCACGCCATGGTGAGTCCAAAGGCGTCTCAGACATTCACAGGTCAATCTTCACCACCCTGCAATCAAACCCCGAAAGCCTAAACGCTGCCAGGAAGACGGTTCTGCCAAAAGAATTCAAACTGGATCGGCAAACCACTGAGTTCACTATCGACCAATGGATTCGTCAGGGATATATCCCTTGGCGAGGTGAACGCCTGGATATGCAACCCGTAAGCCGGCCGGCACGCGATGAATTTGCAAAAGACGTGCTACCTCGTTGCATTGAGAAGGTTTGGGGATCAACCGACTTCTTGGATGGCATGATCTTGGCCGGTGGTGGCACGTCAGTTCTGGGTTTGGACGTGTTTAAGAAGTACGTTACCTGCCCAATCTACACGGCAAAAGATCCATCGCAGAGCTCGGTGCGCGGAATGTACCGGTTTGCCAAAACCCAGCTGCTTCAACCGGTGCCGGCATGAGAAGCGGGGATATGAAGCAGGTTCAGGTGAAGGCGGAGCTGGTTGAGAACGAGCATGAAGCGCTGAACGACTTCTACAACATTTACCCGAAGCTGTTCGCGAACAAAGTCTTGCTCGCTTTGGCCGAGCGATGCCTTGATGAGTACCCTCCAACGCTTGCCAACTTTGAGACGAAGCAGGGCGAGAAAGCAAGGGTGGTGCGATCAGTCGTGCTGCGTATTGATCCCGAGATGTTCCCTAAGCTCTGGGCGTTCTACAAAGACCTCCCTTTCGGCTCCAAAACCATGGTCCTGGTTAATGTGCTGAATGGATACGCCCAGTTGGCTGAGGCTGATAGATCAATCTTGGAAGACGCATTTTGGGGGAGTGGTAATCGTCCAAAACCATCACCGGTAGAAAGTAATGTGACCGCATTGGTCAAAAGGCAGGATCAGACAAAAGATGCGGTGCTGCCAGATGATCGGCCAGTTGAAACAAAGCCAGCGGAAGCGCCACCTGACAAAGAAACCGAGGATGTGATGGGGGAGAGTGATCCGCTTATGGATTTTGTGGTCCAGCTTTAATAGTGGGGCAGCATAAGCTGCCCCTTATTTTTTGGGACTCTGTTGATCAGGACCCCAGCCTCTCAATCCAGAATGTGGCGCCGGCAGCGAATGTGATGTGCACTTTGGGGCTACGCTCTAGCGCCCATGCTACGGCAGTGAGGAAGATACAGGCGTTGTCCGCCCGAATGGGAATATCGACCAGTGGACGACTTCCAACGTAAACAGCCTGAAACGTTGCAGCCTGGCTTGAGGGACTGCAGAGCTCAAACAGATAAACCCTGTCAGAATCTGAGCATGTTAGCTCTGAGACCAACTCCAGAAGAAAGTTGGTAGAGACACTGGTCAAGCACCGACCTTCGGTGAGATTCGACGCAATGGCGCGTGCGAATTTATTCCGGTTCTCAGGCCAATTTGCCTGCAAGTTCTCGGCTTCAAAGGAGGCTCTATCTATCGCGTCCCAGAATCCGTCTTCAGGCTCATGAAGGAGACCGCTACTATGCATTGGGTGTGCCGGTAGAGATTGCAGCTTTTCGGTAGACGCGTTGCCGGGAGATCCAGCCGGTAGTGGGCTCACCAGTAGGCTCACTACTGAGGATGTGGATCTCTGGCCAGATCGAATCCAAAGTGGGGATCTTGACGACACCAGCGGAGGCTAGCGCCTCCTCAATAGCAGTCATATCCGGGTGCCCATCGGGCAGCAAGTCGTAGAGCTTGATTAGCTCCTCAATGTCCGACTCCTCCGGTGAAACCTCACCCTTCGGGACAAAGATGTACGGGTGGACAGGAATCACACCCTTCTCAAACACAAACTCTGCGACTGTACCCTTCACAAGCTTATGAGGCAGGAACCTTACCTTTGAGATAGCCTGCTCGATTGTGACCGTCCAAGGAAGAGGGTGGGTAAGCTCTTGAGCTGATGTAACTCGGGCTTTTGCGTGGGGTATCAAGCTAGGGCTGTCGTCAGACAGGTCTAGCTCGATCAGGTCCCCGGCTGCGTCCAGGCAGAAGCTGAAAATTGCCATCCTGGTCACCTCAGTTCCCTTGAGGATTCAGATACAGATCAAGTGACTCTTCTACGACCTGGTCCCAGTAAGGTGGTGTGTATTTTGATATATAGCTGTGTTCAACAAGCTGGGGGATGATCATTTTTTCGCTGTCTAGGTTCAAATGGTGAATAAGGCTATTGATTGGACGAATAGAGCCATAAGTTTTCCCCGAACCAAGATTAGAAAAGTAAGCATCAACGACTATGCCTTCGGGGTTGACGATAAACCAGATTCGAGACCAATCATCCCAGTAATCGCTGTTCACATCTGAGAAACCTTTAGACAAATGAAATTTGTCCTCAGTGACAAATTCATCACCTTGTGGGCGAGCGAAAGAGAGATAGGGTTTAACCCACTGATCGAAGCGCAAAGATTGGCCACGGGAAGAGAAGCGTTCCGCAGGGGAGTAGATAAAATAGTCAACATCAGGCCCAAACGGCTGAAGGTAAAGGGGGATCAAGTTACCCTTCGAAACAGGTTTGTCACCCATAATTTCTTGAGCTGGGTTGGGGTCATACTGAAGCCAAGCGAGCTTGACCCGATCTGTCAGTAAATTATCACGTAGAAAGGATTTCACACTTGTTGCAGCCGCAGCGTCAGAAGCAAGTCTACGAGTGATCGTCAGGCCACCCGAGGTCCATGCAGGGGAAGCAATATAAATGACCCATGTTGAAGGGGCCATATAGGGAGTAGGCGGCGTAGGCTTATTAAACTGATCACGTTGTTTGGCAATAGTCGCTGTGCCAGCCGGAAACGTCATTGGGAGGGCGTTTGCACCAGACGCTAGGTAAGTATCTTCCGAAAGGCCACTTAGGTTTGTCTCAGGCTCAAAGCAGCCTGAAAGGCTGATCGAGGCGATTAGGAGAGCTACAGCATTGAATTTCTTGAACATATCAACTCCTTTTTGACACCTTTATAACGGTCTAGACCCAAAAATCAATCAAAAAGGCCCGCTTGTTGGCGGGCCTGAGGATCTAGTTGTTAGTCAGGGACCAGCGGAGGCTTCGTTCCGCCGGAGCCTCCACCTCTAGGAGGAGTGCCGCTAACGCCACCGACGGGTGTTCTGGCACCGGGCCTGCTACCACTACCTGCAGGAGATGGAGCAACTCGTTGTGGCGACCTTGGCCCCATGGCTTTGTGAATCTTGTTGAGGATAGCGGTAGATTGAATAGCTCTGTTTCGAGAACCAACTGTACTAGCAATGCGGCTGCCAGCTGAAACAGGTGCCAGGACCGCACCAGCAGCTGCCCCTGCGACACTGGCCCCATGACCCATAGTATTTTTCATAAATTGGGCTGGACTAAAGTTGGTTATTGCCCGAACGTCATCCCAAAGAATGAATCTTGCTATAGCAATTTCGGACACCGTAATTAAGGTGAAGATGATTGACTTGATATTCGATGCGGCCATGGCAGCAGGAGTGTCAATGCCCCCAGGGTAATAGGTGTTCTGAATCGCCTCATATGCGGTGTTATATGCGATTATGTTAGTGGATAAAGTCAGGAAAAGTTTGTGAATAAAAACCACAATGAAAGGTAGGAACATCAGTTTA
Source organism: Oceanospirillaceae bacterium (assembly GCA_002723385.1). Classification (GTDB taxonomy): domain Bacteria; phylum Pseudomonadota; class Gammaproteobacteria; order Pseudomonadales; family Oceanobacteraceae; genus Oceanobacter. The sequence continues at coordinate 5,515 of PBNY01000013.1, forward strand.
AGGTAGGTCCCCAGAACCTGATGCCCAGTCATCACTGAGGTCGCTGCAAAGACGGGGAATGTTATTAGAAGAATGACGACTAACAAAGCCATGCTTGTGATTGTGGCTGGGATTTGGTACTCAAGCATCCACTTATTCACTTTGCCGCTAATGAATTTGGTGAAATCAGCACTCTGGTCTGCAAGATCTTCGACTAAAGAAGAATCTATTTCATCCGGAATATTCATTTCAGCTGCTTTTTCCGCAATGCTATTCTCAACACCTTTTCTGACAGCTCTGGCTGCTGATATGGAATTAAAAGCTTTTGCATAATCAAGGTTTTTAAGGTGTTCAACCCCTTTGACACCTTCTCTAAAATTTGCCATGGTTGCATTTGCAATAAGATACAAGTCATAGCAATTTTGAGGGTAAAATAAATAGTCCTGCTCACTGTCAGGGTCTTGTTCGATAGCGCCATTCGGTAGCAACTCAGCTAGACGCCCTGTGCTTCTTGAAACTTGCGTGTAAGTTTCATTTGATTGTGTCTCAGTCGAAGGGTTGAAATGCCGCGCATAATACTCGGCGTTTGGGATTCTATATCCCTTGCCAGGTACTATTCTATTATTAGCCTCAATGAGTTTTGTTTGAAGGAATTCCTCGCCTTTAACTCGTGCGGCGGCAGTGAACTTTCCGCTGTTATAATGTGGAACAGAGTCAACGTCGCCAGACATTAGCTCATCCCAAAAGTCGGCGTCATCGTTTCGAAGCTGAGTCGCGTATTGGCTCATTGCTGTAACGTCCTCAGTGCTCATGCCAAGTGTGTTAGAGCCTATTCCGATTGATTCAAGTATAGCCTTCTCTTCTGTTGTTTTAGCTTGAGCAAATGCTTCGGTAGCGCAGATGGCGTGATAATCTACATAAGCATCTTTCCCCTCACCTTGAATGTATTTATCAGCGAATTGTTGAGCAGTATCTACCCAAGCAATATTCAGAGAGTTTTGAACCATACCTGCACCGCCGCCCGCAGCTTCAATCACTTGTGAAGCAAACGCGCTATTGAGTGTGTCGTTGAACATTTGTGTTGTTAGACCAGCAGCGTAATAACTGTAATAAGCACCTATTGTCAGTTCAGAGCCGGAAGCGCTGCCAAGGTTTTTGGTATTTGTTGTATCAGTTATTAGAAAGGTAGACAGAATGAAAACCAAAATACCGATAGAAAAGGATTTGAAGCGATCAACAGGGGACTTAAATAACCTAATTCCTAAAAAAACAATTCCTGAGATGTACATTACAGGAAGAGCCGCACCTTTAATCCAAGGTGCGTACTGGTGGATACTGGTGAAGAAATAATAAATAAGACCCTGGAAGTTGTCCACCAGTGTTACTAGGTACAACCATTCTTGAGCTTCAGAGTTCATAATCAAGCGCCCTCAAGAAGTCTTTTTCGTTTCAGATCAAGGTCTACTTCAACAGACAGAACGTTTAGCTCTGCCTTGAGAGTCTCAACAGCATGAACAAACTGTGAACGCCTGAAGTCTGGGAGGAGCTGCTGATCAGGCTGGTTCTGGATTCCTGTAAGCACGGCGATTTCCATGCGATTAACAATGGCGGTCAGATCCTTCATGGCTATCATCTGCGCCAAATTGCGAATCATATTCAGAGATTCAGCCGGGTTTGCGTCGCTTATACGGTTAAGAGCGCGGTGTTGTTGGACGGTAATGGATATGTTTGTTCTGTTGTAGATCGCCTTGAATCCATCAGTTTCAAGGTAGCTTGCCTCCGGAGAGGAGATCACTTCTGTGAGCCATTCTTGGTGTTTGGAAACCATCTCAGAAGCGAGCATTCTGATAGTAATGGTCCTCGGGACAACACCACTAACGCCATCTTCACTGATCTTGTAGTCAGGTAGGAGGCCACCGTAGTTTTCGATGTCATAGCAGGGAATACCGCTTGCACCCAGGATGAGACTTCTCAGTCCGTCACTTGGGATATTGGTACAAGCTTCGCTGCGAGTCACGGCACCCTGCTGACTACTATTCCCGTTGTTGTTAGATCCCCCAATACCCGTTGGAATACTGTTCTCGCCATCAACACCACCGGAGAAGCGAATCAACCCACCTGATGCGGTGTTAACCGAGCCGAGGAATGCTCCTGCACGCTCATTCGTCATTTGCTTGGTGTCGCGCATCAGGTCGGCCATGTTCCCGAGAATGCCTTCATCGGACATGCATTCTGGGTCTTTGAAGCCTGCTTCAGCTGTACATCTGGCTTCTGCCATGGCTTGGGCTTTTTCCTCGGCAGATTTGTCAGCGATTGCTCGAACACCTGAACAGGTTAGGTTTGATAGATCGAGACCAAACTGACCGACAGTGTTCATCTCGTCGATGACTGCTTTAAGGACCGGCTGAGAATACGCAACGTACATGATTCCAAGGGCCGGGGCTGATTGGATGAATTGCTCAACCATGTTGCCGTACTGGTTCATCTGTCCGTCTATCACGCCGCCAAGGTTAATGCCGTCACAACCAACGCCTACGGAAGTGCTTCCATACCCATTCATGATCTCAGTTCGGTCCCGATCAAATGGGGAGTAGGAGTCAAAGCCCTGGTAGTTTCCGCCGCTTGCAACGGCCTGAGCACCACTGATCAAGCGACCACGAACGCTGGTAACGTTCTCCATGCTTTTGGACCATGGCGAGTCAGCCTGGTCATCCTTGTAGGGGTCATCAATTACCACGGATGTATTCCCGAAAGCGGTCGAAGCCGCGACTACCAACGCAGCGCCAAGAGATAAAGAGCTAAGAATGTGTTTGTTTTTCATGGGAGCCCTTATTTCGATGCGTTGAGTACGTGAGTCATGCCAAGAAGACTATTTTCAAGTTGTAAAATAGTCCTGACGCCTGAGAGAGTTTCGCGCTTACGAGATGCGTTGTTGTCGATCCAAACAGTAGGCCATTTGTCTACACCGGCCTTTAAAGCTGCTTCTGCTTCCTGTGGTTTGAGAATTCGACCACGCAGGCCATTGCCAGTAATCTTTCTATCGAAGCCTGCTTGATTGTCGTCAAACTGGAAGACGGAGATCCTAAGCTCTGGATAACGTTCCTGCAGTTTTCCCAACGTGCTGAGCTGAACTTCACAAGCGCCACATTGACTGTGTACAAATACTGATAAGCTCAATGACGACGTATTGATGTCCTTAGGCTGGTCTCTTAATGCCAAAGCCCGGTCTAAGCCGATGATGTTCTCGAGGGGGCCAGCTTCCCACATGGCTTCTTGGTAGAGCTGCGCTGACATCTTGTACTCGCCCCATGTACGGTCCATGTACCGCACTGCTTCCATTGCAGCTTCCGGCGATTGCTCAAGCTGAAGTCGTATGATCGGCGATGGTGTACCCGGTACAAAGTTAAATTCAACGCCGTCTGAGTTTGTCAGACGAATTGGGGCGTTGGGGTTTTTCTTGGCTTCACGGTTAATGGTGGAACAGTTCTCCATCCACTGCATTTTTTGGCAGTCAAGAATATTTGGAAGCCGGTCAATACTATCGTTCTCCCGCTCAATGCGGGCCTGCTCAAGTCGGGTGAATGCGCTCTCGATAGCGGAGGAAATAGCGTAGTTAACCTGCTCTGTATTTGATATGGCTGGGATGGCATTTACTGCCAGGCCGCCACATACAAACGCAATTCCTATGGATGTAAATTTATTCATGACGGCCTCAAAGAAGTATGTTGATTAGTTTTTGAGAGAGACTTGATAACGAATATTCTACGGAGTACGTTCCATCCGCTTTAACAATCACAAACGCTGGCAACGTATTGATACCGTATCGAGAGGCTATCTCGCCTCCGAGGTCAGGCGTCATACCGCTGTTCTGGAGAGATGACATGCCAGCGGTCATACCTTGGCGAAGGTCCTCAGCGTTTATATTTACGAAGTAGCGAGACTTGATTTCGGTACCGAACCGTTGAGCCAGCTCTTGGGATTTCGCGTATAGACTGTTAATTGCAGAGTCAGCACCGGGCATGAAATACAGTATCTCAACTCTTGGGATATTCCCTGTGGTTGCGGGAGAGTCTACGAATGCAAGTACATTTTGCTTATAAGCTTCCAGGCTCCTGTTGACGGATTCGATTTCGTTTTCTAGAGGTATGCCTGATGCCCCAGCTATGAGTCGTGGCGCATTAGAAAGCTTGCTCTCAAGTATCCGTTGAGCTTGTGGTAACAGCTTTTGCGCTCCTGCATGACCTTTCTCAGCGGCCACACGAAAGAACTCGATAGCACGTTGTAAGTGATCCTGATACTCGGGAGATCTCATCATCATATCCCCGAGGTAAAACATGGCTTGAACATCACCCCTTTGCGCATACGGGAATAAAAGATTCCACGCCTCAATTTTCTGGCCGGCGCGCAAGGCGGCTAAGCCCTCCTGAAGGTGTGTGTTCTCCTGGTAGCCATACGCAAAGCCTGAGATGAGTAGGAATAAAACACACGAGAATAGCCGTTTAGTTAGCAAGCGCATTCGCAACCTCGTACTCATAGTTCGGGATGAAGTCATTCAAGTAGCGTTCTTGAACACTTGGAGTTCCAGAATGGTATAGGCCCGCTGCCTTAACATCGTCGCCAGTTTTGGCTCGGTGTTTTGCGAGTAAGCTCGCTGCATAGTCAAGGTTGAATTGAGGGTCGAACCAAAGTTGCACAGGTAGGTTTTGGCCATGAAATCTATAGTTAACCTGTACAAGGCCTATATCTGTGCTGACTACGTTAAGTCTTCTTATGACGGCTTCGCCATTATCCAAGCTGCTGTTGTCGATAAGGACAAACTTTGAAGCTGAATTGCTCCTGTTCATGCCGTTCAGCATTTCTAAAGCGCTATCTTCTGAATTAAAAAATCTTCGCTGGATGCCATTGGTTTTTGACTTTGTCTTTAGCATCCAGGGGTTTAGGGCCAACTGGTACAATGCGTTAATCGCTTCTGACCTGCTATCAAATCTGAAACTTTCACCATCCGTGTTAAATGACCACGGCATAAAGTGTGTTTCTGTCCGGACTACTGCCCGAAGAAGCTCAATGCTGATGCCATGGCTGTTCGCTGCTCTTGAGATCAGAGCATCAATGTCCGAACCCATTACCTCTTTCGGAATGACCAGGAATAAAAGGACTGCAATTAAGCGCACGGTAGCTTGTCCTCGATAGTTGAGAAGCGATGTTTCTTCAGCCACTGAACGGCGCTTTCACGCTTAGGGCATAGCTTCTCAAGCCTGCGGAAAAGTTCTGGGTGCGGGTTGAAGGCAGAAGTATTGAGCGCTTTGTGCAGGCGCTCGTGATAGAGCACGTAATAAAGGACGTATCTAGGCGCTTTTAGCCCTTTGCTGCTCAATGCCGGGTGAACCAGGATGACTTCTTCATCGTTCCGGACCTCGGTGCTCGCAGCAGCCGGGGCTAGTGCATCGGACCCTTTGATCCAGATGGCCTGTGAGGTATTGAACCAAATTTCTTCTTTTAGGTGCCTGATGATGGATGTGTATAGACCAACGATCGCTCGGATCTCGTATCCCATGACAGGCTTCAGAACCTCTTTGGCTTTTTCGAAGTTCCTCTCGGCGTATGCCTGCATCGCTTGAGCAACGATTTCTTGGTCTTCGGGTGGAAGTAGCTTTATCTCCTCTGAAGGGTCCTTTGGTTCAACGGCGCTGGGTATGCCCCAGCGCGCTGGAATCGAGTCCTCTTCAGCAAAGCGATCGCGGTTGATCACCCGCAGCGTGGCCTCAAGCAGTTCTACGTCTGCCTGATTAGGTTCGTCGCTAAGTGTTCGCTTTGCCGATACAGCCATTTGGTGAACTCCAGAACTTATGCACTGATTGACCTTGTGCGTTCTGAAGATCTAGACGGTCACCCACGATGTTGACTCTCATGCCTTCGATGTAATCACCGTGACCGATCATACTTTCTTGGTCGTTACGGACAATGAAGGCGTGAGCCACGCATGTGGAACAGTTTCTCGCGGCCCGTGCAATTGCTGTAATGCACATTTGGGGACGCGGAGGCACTGACACCGGGTTTGACTGCGGACGCGGTCGTGGGGAAGGGCGTGCTGCTACGGAGCTTTGTTGAGTGGCTGTTTGTCCAGCGCGTTGCTGGGCCAGCGTTTCTACCCGCTTCTCAGCGGCTTTAAGCTCCGCACGGGTACTCTCTAGTTCCTGTTGCAGCTCGCTAATCCGATTGTCCTTGTCTGACGCATCTGTCTGCAGGGCAACCACGTTAGCATCCGAGCCTGGACCGGCCAGGTCATTCAGCTCGCTCCTACCACTATCCAGTTTTTCCGAATTGCTTCCACTCAACTCGGGGGAGTTACTCACAGTTGACGGGCTAAACGGATTGTCATTGAGGGCATCACGCGGCCCGTTGACGTCCAGCACGGGCATATCAACCGGCTCAGGTACTGGAGCCTGATCCGCGATCTCCATCTTGAACGGATCAAGCATTTCTTGAGCCTGCTCGAGGCTATCCTCGGGTGCTACGTCGAACGTCAGCTGAATATCGCCGTTGACCGAGTCTGAATTTGCCGGCGGATCGTCGAATGTGATCTCGCCGATACCTTCAACAGGTGAATACTCCGTGAGCTCTCCAAAGGACATGTCATCCAGCCCTGCAAGGGGGGAATCATCATCACTGGATTGAGAAAGCTGTTGATCTGCAAGTTGATCGCCAGGCCCGCTTCTGCCCTGGTCGAGCGTGTTCTTGGCGACAACAGCCAGGACAACCATGGCCACCGCTGCCCAGATTTTATGTCTGGTTGTGAGTCCACCTTTTTGCTTCTTGGAGGCGGGCTGGATGTCGGCGACCAAAGGCTCGCTATCCAGATCAGAAGGTGTGGCTTTCGCCTCGGGATCGGGTTGGTCCGCCAGTTCGTGCTCTTTTACTTCTTCGAAAAGGAGCTCTTCTTCCTCTACGGAGCTTGGCTTACCTGAGGCCCTTTTCTCAGCCTCAGCATTCATCTTGCTAAGCCCACTCGAAACCTTGTTGATAAGGTTCTTAAATGACATGTCACTCATGCTCTGCTCCTAATACTGGCAAAAATGTCGGTGCTTCTTCAGTCCATCGGCCGGGAGCGATCTGGACGCATTCTTCATGGCTCGGTATCAGGGTGCCGTTCATAACCCGAGCAGGTATCACTACGCCGCATTCAACAATCGGTGACTCCCAGGTAAACCTGTTGCGAGCGGACATCTTGCCCTTGAGGTCAGTGAGCACGTCCTGAACCCCCTTCTGATAGGCCTGTCTTTCCAGTTCTGTCGCAGGCTCATACAGCTCAACACGATTTGCTGCACGTTCATCAATGATCGTTTCACGTGGTTCGTACTTACTTGAACAACCAACACAAGTAATAGCCAAACATGGAAGAAGCAAAGTCTTAAGCAGCTTCGACATGGTACCGGGCTCCATATGGGAATTTTTTTGAAAGAGAAACAATGGCTTTTTGTCTGGCCTCTGTTTCTCCATATCCATGTTCAGTCATCAGCTCGTGAGCTAACGCCTCTCGTACCGCAAAATCATCAGGGTGAGAAGTCGCAATCCAGAGACAAACTGAGCTTGCGAAGAGACGGACTACCCCTGAGTAATAAATGTTTTGCTTTGTTCGGATTCGGTAAAAAATTTCCGAATAGATTGGCGGCAATGAAGCGAGGCTTCGCCATAGATCTACTTCTTCAGGGGTGAATGAGAGCTCCGACTCAGCAAGGCGATAATCCGACTCGGAACATGCGAGGAAGAAGTAGTGAGATGTATTTTCTAATATCCCATCCTGTGAGTTGTTTGTCTCAGAGGTTTCAGCTTTGATCACGTTGACGAAGTCAGCTACTGTTTGAGATATCAGTAGGCATCCTGCGTTGTACTTACGCATCTCGCGATAGAATGCTGCTAGTTGGGCAGCAGCAGCTGGTGACGACAATGTAGCCCAGGCTTCGTCAACGGCAATCAGCTTCTTCCTGGATTTGCTGAGTTTGTACTTACAGTACATCTCAATTTGGCGGAATAGGGCGAGCGTTATGATCGGCAGTGCATCGGATTTCGCCATGCGCTGCGTCTCGAGAACGGTAAAGTCGTTCTCCCAATCGACCTGAAGCTTTCCATCTGTTAGAGCTGCGTATGGACCAGATCCGTAGTAAAGCGACAACCGTTCGCAAAGATCCTCGCCCTTAAGGTCTGTGTAATTCGTCTCCTTCAGAGTGGCTATGAAATCACTCATGATGGGCTCGTCATTAGGTCTAGCTTCAACCCAAAGCTGGTAAAAATCATCCAGAGCCTTATAGAGCAGGCCCTTAGTTTTCGGATGCAGTGCCTTTGCGTCAGCCCCTGTGCCAATGGTCATCATCATGACCATCACGTCTGCTATGAAAACCAAGTCATCTGAGCTTGGCATCATGTTGATGCCGTTCTCGTCCTTAGCGATCCAGTAAGGGTTGATGCAGATCGGGTAAACCATGCGACCGGAGGCCGGTTCTTGGAACGGTTGAGTGGCAAGACGAACATAGTTGCCGCCTTGTACGAGGCACAGGGACTCGTATGAATCACCTTTGTCGATGATCCAAACCTTGGGGCGATACTTGACTTGAATGCCCATCAAGAGGTTGTTGAAGGTGAATGATTTACCGCTGCCGGTTGCACCGCAAATAATCGAGTGCCCTGTGTTCACATTCGACCCAAACAGGTCTATGAACACTGGTTGTCCACTACGATTGTTCATGACTACTGCTGGGTCAGCGACACCCTGGTATTCGATAAATAACGGGCAGTGGTGAGACAGACTTTGTGTCAGGTGAGGAGTATCACGACGAAGTAGCGCCTTGCTTTTGGGGTTGTAGTTCAATGGCATTGC
>PBNY01000014.1 GCA_002723385.1 Oceanospirillaceae bacterium
GGGCGGATGCCTTTGCCTGCAAAAACCCGATTCTCCCCTCCGCCGTCGACGGCTTTATGATGGCACTGGGATTCACTGTCGTACTGGTACTACTCGGCGCGATGCGGGAAGTACTGGGACAGGGGGTCATCTTCTCCGATATGCAATTGCTGTTCGGCCCAGCCGCCGCAGATTGGAAAATCGAACTGGTGAAAGACTACCCCGACTTCCTGTTCGCCATCCTGCCACCTGGAGCCTTTATGGCCATGGGTATCCTGATCGCCGTTAAAAATGTCATCGATGATCGTATGAAAGCGGCGGCAGAAGCCAGCAAAGAGCCTGTGGTCGCGGGGAGCAAGCGCGTTCGAGTGACGGGGTAGAGCGCACAACAAGTCCAGAAAAGACACAAAAAAGCCGGAGCTGACGAACAGTTCCGGCTTTTTTGTTTCGCTTGAGCACCAAGCTACAAATCAGAAACCGACAGACAAAGCGGCTCCGAAGAACGCGCCAGACACATCTACATCGGTTTCAATATCCAGATCATCATCTGTTTCCAGCGCCATGGTGCGGTAACCCGCTTCAATGCCCAGATCCACAACCGGGATTGGCAACTCGTAGCCAAGCAGGTAGCTGATGTCGCTCAGCTTGTTACCGCTGGCGCTGATGTAGTTGATGTCAGCACTGGCGTAAAGACCAAATGGCGTTGTTACGTTGATTGCGCCGTAGCCCATTGGCAGGGTGAAATTCAGGTCTTCACTCTCTGTCACATTGCTGGTTTTACCAGTGACTTCAGCAACACCATCAAACTGACGAGCCGTCAGGCCGAAATCGAAATCAACAAACGGCAGCGGAATTGGCAGCCCCCAGTACAGGGTCAGGTCGGTGTGAGTCAGATCCAGAGTGCTATCGACTTCTTCATTGAAATCCACATCCAGGAACGAGATGTTTACGTCGCCGGTTCCTGAAAGATCCAGGTTGGTTTGCTTCAATTTGACATTCGGTACAAACGGAACCGGATGCTCAAAGAAAACAGTCAGCTGCATGCCGTTTTCAGATTCGATATCCAGACCATCACCTTCTACAGAGACGTTGTTATCAATCTGACCAGCAGGTTCGGCATTCCAGACGCTGGCTTTCGTGCCCAGGGTGAACAAAAGATCGGCGTTTGCAGACATGGGGGGCAAGGCTGCCAGAGCCAGGGCGATGGCTGTTTTTTTCATGCTGTACTCCATCCAGGAAGAGTTGGGTTCTATATATGAAACCGTTTTCATTGTCGGGCGAGCATGTTTCATGCCCGACAGCCAGAAACAAAAAAGCGGGCCTAGTGTGCCCGCATTTTTGTGCAAATCCAATGACAGTCCTCAGAGAGACATGCCAATGCGTCGAGCGACTTCTTCATAGCCTTCGACAACGCCCCCAAGCCCCTGACGGAAGCGGTCTTTATCAAGTTTCTCGCCCGTTTCGCTGTCCCACAAACGACAACCATCCGGAGAGAATTCATCCCCCAGAATGACTTCGCCACGGAACAATCCGAATTCGAGTTTGTAATCCACCAGAGTCAGGCCACCGGCTTCGAACAGCTCTTTCAAAACCTTGTTCACTGCGAACGTCAGTTCTTTCATGCGAGCAATATGAACGTCCTCAGCCCAGCCGAACGAACGGGCGTGGTATTCGTTCACCATCGGGTCGCCGAGGTCATCGTTTTTCAGGAACAATTCAAACGTGGCAGGATCCAGAGCCAAACCTTCTTCAACACCCAAACGGCGACACAAGCTACCCGCGGCAACGTTACGAACCACACATTCCAGCGGGATCATGTCCAGACGCTTGACCAGAGATTCGGTGTCAGACAACAACTGCTCGAAGTGGGTCGGAATACCAGCATCCGCCAGTTTTGACATGATGAAAGCGTTGAACTTGTTGTTCACCAGACCTTTGCGATCCAGTTTCTCAACTTTTTTGCCATCAAAGGCAGAGGTATCGTTGCGAAACTCCAGCACCATAAAGTCCGGGTCATCTGTGGTGTATACAGACTTGGCTTTGCCGGAATAGAGTAATTCGCGTTTTTCCATCATGTTCTCCGGGAATTGGACTGGAAGAAGGCATCCAGAATTCATAAATCGTGTTTTGATCCGGGAAAGATCCCAAGGCTCAAAAGTTTGGTAATTTTCGCACGTTTGTTGGCAAGTTTCAGCGTAATTCAAACCAGGCTGACGGCTCATCCTGAGGTAACAAGGTGACAGAGTCTGGAGTACAAGCCAAAGCAGCGGACAATTCTTGCCGAACCAACTGCTCAGCGTTGTTTTTTTCGCTGATGTGGCCCGCCGTCACACTCTGTAGCCCCGACCAGGCAAGGCAGCTAATCAGCTCAGCACACTGACGATTGCTAAGGTGACCGTAATTCCCCGCAACCCTTGCCTGAAGTTTTGGCGGATACGGGCCATTTCTGAGCATCACCGGATCGTGATTGGCTTCAAGCTGAAGGCCATGGCATCCCTGATAGGCTTTAACGATATTGCGAGTGACACATCCAAGATCGGACAAAACCCCCAACCTCTTCTCGGATCGGGCTTCAATCACAAACTGAAGTGGCTCGCGGGAATCGTGGGGAACAATGACAGGCCGAACCCGAAACCCCTCAATCTCAAACACGTCTTCAGATTCAATCGCTCGAAACAGCGGATGCTCCAGCCAAGACATGCGAAGTGCCGTACCAAAAGAGGCATATAAAGGGATATCGAGAAGTTCACACAGCGCCAGAGCGCCTTTGGCATGGTCACCATGCTCATGCGTGACCAGAACAGCCGAAAGCCGGCTGGAATCGACTCCAGCCAGTTCCATTCTTTCCATGGCGGATTTACGGCTAAACCCGCAATCAATCAGTAAAGCGTGAGTACCTTCAACAGCAGCAGTCGCGTTTCCCTTGCTCCCACTTCCCAGTGAGCAATACCTCACCGGGTCAGTTGATTGGCCAGGTCGAGCAACACGCGATGAGCTATATCGCTGTCTGCCAATTCGTCAACATCACTCTGCAACGACAGATAGACACCTGAACCGGCACGGTTCATCTTCAGCAAATACGAAGTAACGACTGGCTCTGGCTCCGCTCCCCAAAGGCGCGACCACCAACCCAAGTCTTCTTCGGTACCTTCGCGCTCCACATCAATGTAATAAGCACCGATGCTGCGGTTCAGGTCAGTCAGTTTATAATCCATACCGGCCAGCGCTTCAGTCACCACCGCCCAGGCGTTGGCGAAACCGGTGTCAAGCAACAGGATTTCACTGCCTGAACCATCCAGTGACAAACGTGGATTAAGTTCATTGGACTGGTACTGGCTGAGCGTAGTGATCTGTTGCTCCGCAACGCGCTCTACCACCAACCGCTCAGGCATCGGCAGATCAAATGACTCGGACTCGGGACGCTTGACCTGGGTAGCAAGAGCAGGAACCGGGTAAGCATCCTGAACTGGAATCAGGTTGCCCTTTGTATCCACCAGTGGCTTGCCTTCTGTTGCTACCAGATAGCCTTCAGAACGGTCACGAAAGGTGTCACCAAACATCCAGCTACAGCTGGCGGTCAATGCAATCAGAGGAATGACAAGCAATCGCATGGTTACAGCAGTTCCAGAGAAGTCATGGCCAGTTCCACTTTCGCGGCGTAGCGGGAGTCCATAGCAACCAGTGGCAAACGAATGCCCTCTGGCGCCAGCCCCAGGCGATGCATGGCCCATTTGACAGGCACGGGGTTAGATTCACAGAACATCGCGGAGTGCAGCGTTTGCAATCGTTCCTGCAAGGCACGGGCTTCTTCAGCACGTCCGTCCAGACACAACATGCAGAGTTCGTGCATCAACGCAGGAGCAACGTTGGCAGTCACAGAGATATTACCCTTGCCACCCGCCAGGATCAGTTCGTGAGCGGTTGGATCATCGCCTGAATAAACAGCAACGCGGTCGCCCAGAGCCTCAATCAGCTGTCGTGCACGATCAATGTCACCCGTGGCTTCCTTGATACCAATGATCTGCTCAACATCAGCCAGAGCAACAACTGTCTCAGGCTGCATATCAATACCCGTGCGGCCTGGTACGTTGTAAAGAATCTGAGGCACGTCCACCGCAGCAGCAATGGCTTCGTAGTGCTTGATCAAACCACGCTGCGGTGGCTTGTTGTAGTAAGGAGTCACCAGCAAGCAGGCATCCGCGCCCAGTCGCTTGGCTTCCTGGGTCAGTTCAATGGCTTCTGATGTGGAGTTGGCACCTGTACCCGCGATGATTGGACGGCGACCATCCGCTTTCTGGATCACTCGCTCCACGACTTCCAGGTGTTCTTCGGTGTTCAGGGTCGCGGATTCTCCGGTGGTTCCCATTGGCAACAAGGCATCGGTGCCGTGTTTGATATGGAATTCCACCAGATTATCGAGGCTTTCCCAATCAAGTTGGCCGTCCGGGTGCATTGGCGTCGCCATTGCCACAATACTGCCGGTGATCATCAGTACATACTCCACAAAAAAGCCGCGCAGCCAGGTAGCGAGGTTGCCACGGCTGCGCGTCTAGGAAACTCGGTTACAGCAATTTCAGCCCTCAACGGTACACATAACTGAAATCGCCGTCCTGCGTGCCCGATTAACGGGCGTCAAATCAAGAGCGCAATACTACTGGTGCGTCCGATCAGTGACAAGCGGCTAGGGTGCCTGTCTTGGCCATGCCTGTAACACGGCTTTCAACAGGGTCGCCAGCGGGATGGCGAAGAACACGCCCCACACCCCCCAAATGCCACCAAACACCAGCACTGCGAGAATAATGGCGACTGGATGCAAATTCACCACTTCCGAAAACAGCAGCGGAACCAGAACATTGCCATCCAGAGCCTGGATAATGGCGTAGACAACCATCAGGTAGATAAAGTCGTTTTCCAGTCCCCACTGCATATACCCGACAAGCGCAATGGGTACCGTAATCACAGCAGCCCCGATGTAAGGCACCAGCACGGAAAAACCAACTCCCAGCGCCAACAAGGCAGCGTAGTTGAGCCCAAGAATCAGAAAGGCGATGTAGCTGACCGCACCAACAATGACGATTTCCAGTGCCTTGCCACGTACGTAGTTGGCAATCTGATCGTCCATCTCAGACCAGACCTGATTCAACATCTGCCGACGCGCTGGCAAAAACGCCAGACACCAGTTCACAATGGAATCGGAGTCCTTCAGCATGAAAAACACCAGAATCGGCACCAGAACGCAGTAAATCAGCATCGCCATCAACAGGGTAATGCCAGAAATGGAAAAACTCAGGGCCAGCTGACCAATCGAAGCCAGCTCCTGGCGAACCTTATCGGTCCATTGCGCGATTTGATCCACACTGATCAGATCCGGATACTGTTCCGGCAACAGCAACAGCAGCGCCTGTCCCTGACTGGCCATCCGAGGCAGCTCATAGAAAAACTGCGACAGCTGCGTCCAGATGGAGGGAAGAATAATCAACAACAACGTCAACATGATGCCCAGGAACATCACAAAAACAGCAACGGTGGCAGCCAGGTGCCCAAACCCGCGTTTTTTGAGCGACTGCATACTGCCCTGCAAGAGATATGCAACGACAACGGCGGTCAGAAATGGTGCCAGAACCTGCCCCAGGGTCACAATCACGACCAGGAACATTGCGATCAAGATCAGCAGCAGCAGGGCTTCTTCGTTGGACAGATATCGATCAATCCAGTTTTTCAATACACGAATCATGCTATCCCTCTCCTCGTTCAATCCAGAACAGATATTCTCCAGCATCCTCTCGCTGCTCAACGAGCCGATGCGAGCTATTGCCAACGAATTTTGGGATATCGCGCCAGGAACCGGAATCGGTGGCGATCACTTTCAAAATCTGGCCCGCATCCAGGCCTTTGAGGGTCAGTTTGGTTTTCAGCAACGGCATGGGACACGCCACGCCGGTCATATCCAGTATTTTGTCTTCTTGTTGTACCGACACTACCGATGCCTTATGCGTTTTCGGGGATGAATAAAGTCCAGGAGAGGGATGATGACAGAGGGATGACGTCATCACAATCGACCCTGTCGCCAGTTACGACAAAGGTGGCGAAGCATTGGCTGTTACTGTTTCAGTTGCACTGATACATTGCAGGATTAAATCCCGGTGGCGTGTAATCAGGACAGATGGAACCATGCACTGATTTGGCATCTAACGCCAACATACGGGGTTTTACCCCAGTCGCTGCAGCTGATCAGGAACACACCTTGAAACACCGCTTTCCCCCCTACTCTGGCATTTCATTGCTGATACTGATGTTGGTATTGGCTTCCGCTGTCAGTCATCCAGCCCGATCTCAGGATCTGCAACTACCACAACTGGGGGATGCTTCATCGGCTCTGGTTTCACTGCCGGAAGAGCACAAACTCGGACGAAGCTGGTTGCGGGACCTGCGAGCCAAGGCTGATATTCTCGAAGACCCATTGATGACCGAGCTGCTTGAATCACTGGTGTATCGACTCCTGCCTCACGCCAATACACCACAGAGTCAGCTGGCCTTTGTAACGGTTAATCAGCAAGAGCTGAACGCATTTGCTGTGCCAGGAGGAATCATCGGGGTCAACTTTGGCTTGTTGCTTCACACCCGGGACGAAGACGAAATGTCTTCTGTGATTGCCCATGAACTCGCACACCTTAGCCAAAGGCACTTTGCCCGCCGCAATGAGGTCAGCCAGAACGAAGCCCCAATCGCCCTGGCAGCACTGTTGGCCAGTATTCTGCTAGCCGCGACCGTCGATGCCGACGTCGGTATGGCCGGCATCATGGCCACCCAGGGCGCCAGCATCCAGAACCAGCTGTCCTATAGCAGGGCGTGGGAAAGAGAAGCCGACAGGATTGGTTTCAGCACCATGGTGGAGGCTGGACTCGACCCACATGCCATGCCAGATATGTTCCGCAACATGCAGGACGCCGCCAAATTTTATCGAAAGCCACCCGAGTTTCTGCTCACTAACCCGTTAACCAGTCGCCGGATTGCCGACGCAGCAGATCGAGCAGAACGCTATGCCACACGCCCACGTCGCCGCAGCTTTTTGTTTGGCATCTTGCGTAACGAAGCCATGCGGCAGTATCAACTCGCAGAAGACCAGCAGAACGTATTTTTCACCCGTCTCCTGAGTCGCAACCCGACGCTCTATGATCAGGCCATCCTCAACTACACGCTGGCCCAGATTGAACTCGATCATGAAAGGCCGGAGAAAGCTCAGCATTATGCTGGACGCATCCCCGACGCCTGGAAAAACGAAAGCGCCGCTATTATCCAGCAATCCCACATCATGACGGCGCTGGGAAAAAGTGCACAGGCGCTCAAACTGCTGGAGCAGCAGCGTCATTGGTTCCCGGAAAGCTACGCATTCAATCTTGCCTACACAGATCAACTCAGCGCCATGGGACAAAAAAAGAAAGCCTTGGACGTACTAAGAGAAATCAACGAACGACGTCCTGATGATCCACTCGTATGGGCCAAATTGGCAGAACTGGCGCTGCAAACTGAAAACAGGCTGCTTGCCCATCAGGCCTCTGCCGAGGCGCTGTTTTTGCGAGGAGACGACTCACGCGCTGCCCGCCATATGGATCTGGCAATTCTGGAGGCGACCAAAGCCGGTAACTTCAAGCGAAGGGAGGCGCTGAGGGAACGGCTTAAGAAAATGGCTGCAGCAGGGATGGAGCAGGAACAGCCAGGCCAAAAGCGCCTGGCTACAGAAAACTAGAGTAAACCAGGTTTAAGCCTTCTTGAAATCCAGCATACGCTGCAGGCTGCGGATCGCATCCTGACGCAGGGATTCTTCAACAAAGATTTCCTGGTCGCCATTCTTGAGTACATCACGAATATTGCGCAGTCCATTCATGGCCATCCACGGGCAGTGAGCACAGCTTCGGCACGTCGCCCCGTTTCCGGCAGTTGGCGCTTCGATCAACAACTTGTCAGGCACCGCCTGCTGCATCTTGTAGAAGATGGCCTTGTCCGTTGCCACGATCAGCGTCGGATTATCCAGTTCCACGGCTGCCTGAATCAACTGACTGGTGGACCCCACCGCGTCGGCCATTTCCACTACAGATTCCGGAGACTCCGGGTGAACCAGAACAGCGGCTTCCGGATACACCGTCTTGAGATCCAGCAGCGCCTTCGCCTTGAACTCATCATGAACGATGCACTCGCTGTCCCAAAGCAACATATCAGCACCGCTTTGACGGCCAACATAGTTACCCAGATGGCGATCTGGCGCCCAGATCAGTTTCTCGCCCTGACCATGCAGGTAATTCACAACATCCACCGCAATACTGGAGGTCACCACCCAGTCAGCACGCGCTTTAACGGCCGCAGAAGTGTTGGCATACACAACCACCGTGCGGTCAGGGTGTTGATCACAGAAAGCCGAAAACTCATCAGCAGGACAACCCAGATCCAGTGAGCAGGTCGCATCCAGAGTTGGCATCAAAATGCGCTTTTCCGGACTGAGAATCTTGGCCGTCTCCCCCATGAAACGCACGCCAGCAACGACCAGCGTACTGGCTTTATGACGATGCCCGAAGCGTGCCATTTCCAGAGAGTCAGAAACACAGCCGCCGGTTTCTTCCGCCAGCGCCTGAATTTCGGGTTCGGTGTAATAATGAGCAACCAGAGTCGCATCTTCCTGCTCCAGAAGCTGACGAATCTCTTCTTTAAGATGATCGGCTTCTGACGCGGAGGGTTTTTCAGGAGGCTGAGTCCAATGATCCTGGACAACTTGTCTTTGCTGGTGCTTCACTGCGTTCGACATAGTTTTCTCTGGCTGAATGAGTGCTGAAATAGCGACGACTCAGGATGGTACCACAAGAGGAAGGGTAGCCAGATTGAGGAAACAGAACCTGAAAACGCCTGCTATACGAACCACAATCCATGATTGCTGTCTTTCGGAAACGAAAAAGGGAGAAAGCTTGGCTTTCTCCCTTTCGGAATTTGGTGGGTCGTGCTGGATTCGAACCAGCGACCAATTGGTTAAAAGCCAACTGCTCTACCAGCTGAGCTAACGACCCGTCACCTTCATAAATACTAATTGAATTTCTTAAAATGTCAACAAATTCAATCAGTTACCGCTTTAAAAACTGAAGCCATGCTTCGCATTTAAAAAGTGGTGGGTCGTGCTGGATTCGAACCAGCGACCAATTGGTTAAAAGCCAACTGCTCTACCAGCTGAGCTAACGACCCGAAGGAGGCGCATATAATACTTAGAAATTACCTCTTGGCAACCCCAAAGAAGAAAAAAACCTGATTTTTTTC
The DNA here is from genome assembly GCA_002723385.1 of Oceanospirillaceae bacterium. GTDB lineage: Bacteria > Pseudomonadota > Gammaproteobacteria > Pseudomonadales > Oceanobacteraceae > Oceanobacter. The sequence continues at coordinate 9,277 of PBNY01000014.1, forward strand.
TTCTTACTGAATTCCACCCGTTTTCGGCAGCTTTTTCAGGTACGCCTCCGCGAGTTGAACCGTGGTATCAGCGCTACCTTCATAGCGTGTAATCAGGGTTTCCAGCCAATGACGAGCCGCATCCGCATCTCCCAGCTTGTGCAGGGTCATGGCGTATTTGTAGGTCGCATCAGGCGCCTTGATGTGATTCGGATGGGAATCGATGACTTCACGGAAACGGTTGGACGCGCTGTCAGGATCACGTCGAACCAAAAAGACTTCACCAGCCCAGTACAAGGCATTGGCTTTTAATTCATCGTCTGGCCACTGATGAACAAACTCTTCGAACGCAGCACTCGCCTGTTCAAACTTTTTCTCTCGCACCAGGGCCATGGCGGCTTTATAAGCTTCCTGGGCGGTCTGCTCAGGTTCTTCAGCATCTGGTTCAGGTTTGGCACTCGCAACCGCCACCAATCTGCGATCCAGATCGAGATAGCGCGCTTCGCTTTCCTGATTCAAACGACGAATATCGTTGGCCTGAGATTCCACAATGCCGCGCAGCGTTGCTATTTCCTGCTGCATTTGTTCAACCTGCATCAACAGTTCAGACATCAAGCCATTATCTGAAGAAGCAGCCGGAGCGCTGGAAATGGGAGTCTGGACGTGAACAGGAGGAGGACTTTGCGCGGGGGTCGATGCGTTGGTTGCGGCAGGTCTAGCACCCACCGAAACCCACTCATCCGATGCGACACTGATGTGGGAAATCATCAGTGTCAAAGGGACAATCAAGTACTTCATTATTAACGGTAGTTCAGAACAACGCGACGGTTCTCAGCCCAGCTCGCTTCGTTGTGACCAGTAGCTACTGGACGCTCTTCACCAAAGCTAACCACTTCCAGCTGATCAGCGCTTGCACCGTTAGCCATCAGGAAACGACGAACCGCCATGGCACGACGCTCACCCAGAGCCAGGTTGTATTCAACAGTACCGCGCTCGTCAGCGTGGCCTTCCAGAACAACACGGGCAGAGCTGTTAGCAGACAGATAGGCAGCGTGAGCCATCAGAGCTGCTTTGCCGTCTTGCTTGATGGTGCTCTGGTCGAAGTCGAAATAGAACACAGTCTGCTTCATCAGCGCAGCTTCTGCTTCACGAGCCTGAGCTTCCAGTTCTTCACCAGCAACCTTGTCGGTATCAACCGGAATCGCGGTTGGGTCAACCTGGTTGTTGGTGTTGACTTCGTTCGCTTCGTTGTTTTCTGAAGCAGTGGTTTCCGCTTTTGTAGTCAGTTCACTGTTATCTTCATTGATATCGCCAGTGCTGCTACAGGCCGTTACCATCAATGCACCCAGGCCCAGACCAAACGCTTTTACAAATGCAGAATTTTGCATGGTTCTATTCCTACTCCACTATGGTGTTTTTTGTAAGTATTCAAAAAATTGGTGACCAGGCCGGTTCCCTGACGTCACCGTATTTCGACGGTAATCGGAACTTGACGTCGCCATCCACGGATACCGCCGCCAGAATACTGCGGTCGGCCTCGCTGGTGGCATAAACTACCATACTTCCATTAGGCGCAACACTGGGGGACTCGTCCAAATCGGTATCATTTGTCAACACTTGTACTCGACCCGAGCGAATATCCTGTGAGGCGATATGGAAGCGCTGACCGCGCTGATGAACATATACCAGTTTTCGTCCGTCTTCAGTTACACGGGGCCTTGCGTTGTAATTTCCCTGAAATGTCATTCGATCAACCGATTTGGTAGCGGTATCCAATTTATATACTTGCGGACCGCCAGCTCTGCTGGATGTAAATACCAGACTTTTTCCGTCAGGCATCCATTGCGGCTCGGTATCAATGGCATAATGATTGGTCAAACGTTCAATATTGCGGCTATCCAGGTCCAATACATAAATATCCGGATTCCCCAGTTTGGAATGCACGAATGCCAGCCGTTTGCCGTCCGGCGAGAAAGACGGCGCACTGGTTGAACCCTGCATTTTGATCACCAGTTCTCGTTTTCCGGTGGCCAATTCCTGAAAATAAATTGCGCTACGACCCGATTCAAAAGATACATAGGCCACTTTGTTACCATCCGGTGCCCACGCCGGTGAAATAATGGGATGGGGCGAGGTAAATATCAGCTGCTCTCTTGCACCATCGGCATCGGCATAATTCAGATTGAAGCGACTGCGTTCACGATTGGTCGTGACATAAATCAGCTTGGTGGAAAAAACGCCCCGAATACCCGTCAGGCGTTCAAAAATATAGTCACTGATATAATGTGCGATATCCCGTAATTGGCTCGCTTTTCCTTTTACCCGATGTTTCAGTACTTCGAGTCGCTTGGCAACGTCGACAACATGAAATTCAACCGTATACCCGCTTGCATCCTGAGCTATTCGGCCAATCATGACAAAATCCTGTTGCAGATTTCGCCAATCGGCATAATTAATATCGTCCAGTTCCGATGGCCTGGAAATCATATTCGCCTGATCCAGCATGCGGAAATACCCACTGCTACCCAGATCATTTTCGACCACAGCAGAGATGTCCTCCGGCAACTCGCCTTCACCGCTCCAGGACATCGGCACCACGGCCATTGGAATCGCTGACTGCTTTCCCTGCGTGACTTCAATCACCAACTCTGCCCTGGCTGAAAACGCCAGCAAACATCCCAACACATATCCCAACAAACAGAGGGTTCGGGTTACCACGTTGCATTCTCCGGTCTGAATTTCATTCTGAATTGCCTGAAGCTGGCCTCGAAGATACGAATATCCTCAGGAACCGGCAAGGGTGCCGCATTGATAATGGCTTGTTCGACCGAACGGTCCAGTGACTGATTGCCACTGCCATTCAGAATTTTGATGTCCACCACTTCACCGGTCGGCACCACGGAAAGCTCCACTTCCACTTCCTGCTCTGGATCGACACCCGGCGGGTATACCCAGGCAGACGAAATCTGATCACGAATACGAGCCAGATATTCCGTCTCGATACGAGCCGCCAGTTTTGCCCTTCGCTCGGCTTCCTGCTGACGAACCAGTTCTTCTTCCGCTTCTTCCTGAGCCAGCTTTTCAAGCATATTCTGCTCGATCTCAGCCAGTTCCCGAGCCTCCTGTTCAGCCCGTTCTTTTTCCTCTTGAGCCTCGCGCTCCTGACGAGCTTTCTCTTCAGCGGCCCTGGCTTCCTCAGCTTGCTTCAGTGCCAGCTTGCGCTGCTGCTCGGCTTTGTCAGCCGCCTGTTTCTTTTCCCGAGCCTTGCGCCGTTCCAGCTCAGCCTGCTTTTTCTTTTTGACTGCGTCAGCCTTGCGCCTGGCTTCTACTTTTTGACGCTGCTGTTCACGCTGTTTCTTCTGCACTTCGGCCTGATTTTCTACCGCAATCACCCGTGCAGTGATATGAACAGGCACCGGCCTGGGTGGTTCCGGTGTTTGCCACTCCAATAGAAACAGACTTGCCACCAGCAAATGAAGGCCCACCGCCAGTACAACCGGCAAAGAATAGCCGCCCGGGTTACTTCTCATGAGGTTGTGACGCTCGCTCCGCAGGTGCTTCGGTAATCAAACCGACGTTCTGAATGCCCTCGGCCTGCAAGCCGCCCATCAGAGCAACGACTTTTCCGTAAGGAACTCGCTCATCCCCCCGAATCATGACCTGAGTGGCTGATACCGCCCGGGTGATTTTGGCGGTGTAGTCAATGATGGCTACCAATGACATCGGAGCAGGGTCACTGTCATCACGCTCGATGAAATACTGCCCGGAAGCATCAACGGTCAGAATCAGGATATCGTCATCCGGTGTGATATTGGTCGGCGTCGATTCCACTTCCGGCAGGTTGACACGGACACTTTGAACCAGCATGGGTGCTGTCACCATAAAGATGATCAGCAACACCAGCATCACATCGATATAGGGCACCACGTTGATCTCGGCGATTGGCCGACGGCGTGGTATCTGGGGTTGCATGGATTCCATCAGGCACCCCGATCGCTCTTGTTAACACGCAGGGCCTGACGATACAGCAGGGATGAGAATTCATCCGCAAAGGTATAAATAGACGTTGTCAGATTTTCTACCCGAGCCACGAAACGGTTGTAGAAAATCACAGCGGGAATGGCGGCCAACAACCCCATCGCGGTTGCTACCAGCGCCTCGGAAATACCCGGAGCAACGGTTGCAATCGTCGCTTGCTTGACCATCGCCAATCCCTGGAACGAGTGCAAGATACCCCACACGGTGCCGAACAAGCCAATATAGGGACTGGTTGATCCCACGGTCGCCAAAAACGGCAGATGGGTTTCGAGCATTTCGGCTTCACGAGTGATGGCAACACGCATGGCACGCTGACAGCCCTGAATCACGGCATCCGGATCCTGAATCCCCTGTTGACGCATTTTTCCGAATTCTTTCAGGCCAGCCATAAATACATTTTCAGCAGCACTCGGGTGTTCATTCTGTTGGCACTCGCGATAAAGCTCGTTGAGATCGACACCGGACCAGAAGCGATCTTCAAAGTCGAGCATTTGCTTGCGACTGGCCGCCAGCAGTCGACCACGCTGAAAAATCACAATCCAGCTGAACAGGGAGGCCAGAACAAGTAGCAGCATCACCAGCTGTACAACAATACTGGCGTTGGCGATCAAGGCCACGATGGATACAGATTCGTTCACAAAATCTCCAGAATATTTTCAGATAATCAGCGGTCCGCTGTTTCAACCAAATCACGAATGTCAGAAGGAATCGCACAGGGTTTTCCCGTCAGCGACATACATGCCACTGTCACTTCCCCCTCGACCAGCAACTCGTCTCCCCGTTTCACTTGCTGGGCAAACACCAGGCGGGTTCGGGAAAGCCGTTCGACCGACGCCAGAATACGGAGTTCATCGTCCAGCCTGGCTGGTTTGCGGAATCGGCTATTGGCTTCAGTAACAACAAATACCACGCCATCATGACGCAATGATTCCTGACCGATTCCCAGTGTTCTGAGCCACTCTGTCCGTGCGCGCTCCATAAATTTGAGGTAGTTGGCGTAATATACGATGCCGCCGGCATCGGTATCTTCGTAATACACCCTCAGGCCCATTTCGTACGCCATTAGTGATTTCCTTGCTCGGGCGGCGTCAAACCGAAATGCAAGTAGGCCAGCCGCGTTGCCGTGCGTCCTCTTGGAGTTCGGGTGATATAGCCTTGCTGCATCAGATAGGGTTCCAGCACGTCTTCGATGGTGTCCCGTTCTTCGCCGATGGAAGCCGCCAGGCTGTCCACCCCAACCGGACCACCACCGTATTTTTCCATCAGGGTCAGTAGCAACCGACGGTCCATATGATCAAACCCCTGAGCATCAACATTCAGCATGTTCAGGGCTGCATCAGCACAGCTCTGGTCAACCGTGCCATCCGAGCGAACTTCAGCGTAATCACGCACCCGACGCAGCAAGCGATTGGCAATTCGCGGGGTACCACGAGCACGGCGAGCGATCTCCATTGCCCCATTCTGATCCACTTCCAGTTCCATCAGACGACCGGAACGCCCCACGATATGAGTCAGGTCTTCAACGCCGTAGAATTCGAGACGCTGCACAATGCCGAAACGGTCACGCAAAGGCGATGTCAGTAACCCGGCCCGTGTCGTTGCACCCACCAGCGTAAAAGGCGGCAAATCAATTTTGATTGATCGGGCCGCTGGCCCCTCTCCCACCATGATATCCAGCTGGTAGTCTTCCATAGCCGGATACAGGACTTCTTCAACCGCTGGATTCAGGCGATGTATTTCGTCGATGAACAACACATCACCGGCATTGAGATTGGTCAGCAACGCCGCCAGGTCTCCGGCTTTTTCCAATACCGGGCCAGAAGTCGAAGTGATATTCGCTTCCATTTCACTGGCAATGATATTGGCCAACGTGGTCTTCCCCAGTCCGGGGGGGCCAAAAACCAGCGTATGATCCAGCGCCTCACCCCGCCCACGAGCCGCACTGATAAAAATCTCCATCTGCTCGCGCACCTGGGGCTGACCGATATAATCAGCTAACGCCTTTGGGCGGATAGCCCGATCTTGCTGTTCTTCCCCGCGAGACGGAGCGGGGCTGACAAAGCGATCATTTTCTATCATGCGCCACCCAGCGACTGACGCAGTGCCAGACGCACCAGCTCTTCAGCCGAATCAGCCTGACCAGAAACCTTATTCAGCATGCGAGCCGCTTCTGCCGGTTTGTAACCCAACGCTACCAGAGCGGTCTCAGCTTCCTGAAGATTGTGCTGAGCTTCTGCCCTGGTATCAGCGGCGTCGTTGTCATCCGCAAGCTGCCACAACGGCGCCTGTGTTTGCCACTCTTTGAGGCGATCGCGCATTTCCACGATCAACCGCTCGGCAGTCTTCTTACCGACACCCGGTAACTTGGTCAGAGAAGCAATATCGTCGTTTTGAACACAACGGGCGAACGCACTCACGTCCATACCGGATAAAATCGCCAGAGCCAGCTTCGGGCCAACGCCGCTGACCTTGATCAGGGTTCGAAACAGGGTACGTTGTGATTTGTCGCTGAAACCGTATAAAACATGGGCATCTTCACGCACGGCCAGATGCGTATACAGCGTCGCTGGAGAGCCTGCCGCACCCAGGGTTGCAAAGGTTGTCATCGGGGCCATCACTTCGTAACCAACACCGTTAACGTCCAGCAGTAGTTCAGGTGCCTGCTTTTCCAGCACCACACCGTGAAGTCGTCCAATCATATTGCTTGCCAACTGATAAATCGGGCTAGCCTATCAGTAAACGCAGCCTGACCAAAGTAACGACTCCGCCATTTCATTTGTGTTGGCGCCAGCTGCGGCGGTTCCCGGATTTGGTTGTTGCGCCAGCAATAAGAGAGGCTCGATGGTAGCCATGACAGAGTGCCACGGCCAGCGCATCGGCGGCATCAGCTTGCGGACAGCCCGGTAATTTCAGCAGGGTCGCAACCATATGCTGCACTTGTTCTTTTTCAGCTCCACCCGCGCCCGTCACCGCCTGTTTGATGGCTCTGGGAGCGTATTCATGTACGGCCAGTTCATGTAAGGCAGCGACCACCATGGCCACTCCGCGGGCCTGTCCCAACTTGAGTGCCGAATCAGCGTTCTTGCCCATGAAAGCGCGCTCAATTGCAAACTCATCGGGTTGGTATTGAGTAATCAGCTGTTGAACGCCATCGTGGACAATTTTAAGCCGAGGTGCGACATCCCCTTCGCCACAACGAATGCATCCACTGGCCATGTAGACGGGGTTATGACCACGCATCTCAATAACGCCAAATCCGGTCGTGCGTGAACCTGGATCAATACCAAGAATAATGGCCACGAGTATGACAATCCTGAAAGGGTCTTTTTGATAGACAAACGAAGAGAGAAGGAACCAGCCGATGAAAACCGGCTGGTGAACAACGCACTAACGACCGGAAGTAAAACGACGAACGCGATCGGATTCGGTGTTCTCAACCACCAGTACTGTCCAGTCATCAGGTAGTGTCACAGTCAGGCAAGGCGAAGAGGTCACCTGAGCAACAGCCAGATCAGAAGCCGGTTTGATCTCACGAACACCCAGATACACCTCAGTGCCGTCGATGTCTTCATCCTCGACTCTGACCCGATACCCCAGCGTCGGCCTCCAACCCAGAGAAACCACCACGCTACTCATATCATCCGCAAGGATGACACCTTCCTCCAACTGGCAATGCAATTCCTGCTTCATTGGCAAGGCCGTTTGGGAGGCCGAATCACAACAGGCTGAACCGCCCGTTGCCACAGCAAAACAACCGGTTAATGCCAGACTGCACGTAGCGAAGATCAAGGGTTTCCACATAGCTTTTTCCCTGAACGAATGTTTCGACAGAGTATATCCAGACAAACGGTACCAAACTATGACTAATTGGAAAGATATGCACCTATTATGGCTCAATATTGACGCAAATCCACTTACCCAACTTACAAAAACATCACTTGCACTATTTTCAACTCATCCATGCCCGCCAACGGGCATTCATGGACACAAAACCGCGTCCTGACTCAAACAAAAAAACGGGGATATTCAAATTGAAAAATTGAATATCCCCGTCCCTGAACAAGCCTGAACGTTACTTGCGGAATACCAATTGGCCGGTTTCCGACACATCCGCAATAATGGTTTCACCGGGCAGGAATCGTCCTCCCAGAATATCCTGGGCCAGCGGATTCTCGATCCATTGTTGAATCGCGCGCTTTAACGGTCTGGCGCCGTAAACCGGATCGTAACCAATATCCACCAATTTACTCACTGCTGCCTGAGTCATGGTCAACGCCATACCGTGCTCCGACAAACGCTGGTGCAGCAGTTTCATCTGAATATCAGCGATGCCGCGAATCTCATCTTTCTGCAGCGGGTGGAACACAACCGCCTCGTCAATTCGGTTAATGAATTCCGGACGGAAATGTCCCGCCACGATCTCCATTACTGCACCGCGCATGGCTTCGTATGGTTGATCCAGAAACAGGGTCTGAATCACATCCGATCCCAGGTTGGATGTCATCACCAGTACGGTGTTTTTGAAGTCCACGCGGCGACCTTGTCCATCCGTCAGCTGACCGTCATCCAACACCTGCAGCAAGATGTTAAAGACATCCGGGTGCGCTTTTTCGACTTCGTCCAGCAAAATCACCGAATAGGGTTTGCGACGCACCGCTTCGGTTAAATAACCACCTTCTTCATATCCCACATAACCCGGAGGCGCGCCAATCAGTCGTGCAACGGAGTGTTTCTCCATATACTCAGACATATCGATTCGTACCATTGAGTCCGGCGTGTCAAACAGGAAGGTAGCCAGCGCTTTACACAATTCGGTTTTACCCACCCCGGTAGGGCCGAGGAAAAGGAATGAACCGTTTGGACGATTCGGATCGGACAACCCGGCACGGGAGCGACGCACCGCATTGGCAACAGCAGCAATGGCTTCGTCTTGTCCAATGACACTGCGATGGAGTTCTTCTTCCATGCGCAACAGTTTTTCACGCTCACCTTCCAGCATCTTGTTGACGGGTACGCCAGTCCAGCGAGACACGACTTCGGCAATTTCATCTTCTGTCACTTTATTACGCAGCAATTTGAATTCCTTGTTGCCCTTGATTTCAGCCTCATCGGCTTCCTGCAGTTGTTTCTCCAGCTGAGGGATTCGACCGTGCTGCAATTCGGCCATTTTTTGCCAATCGCCGCTGCGGCGAGCGACATCAAAGTCGAGACGAGCCTGCTCCAGCGCTTCCTTGACGCGGGATGCCCCTTCAAGGGTTTCTTTCTCCCGTTTCCAGATTTCTTCCAGAGCGGAGTAATCCACAGAGACTCGCTGAATCTCATCATTGAGCTTGGCCAACTGCGCCTTGGCAGCCGCATCCTTTTCTTTCTTCAGCGCTTCCCGTTCAATTTTCAACTGAATCAGCCGACGTTCGAGGCGATCCATATCCTGGGGTTTTGAGTCGATTTCCATACGAATCACAGACGCCGCTTCGTCGACCAGATCAATGGCCTTGTCCGGCAATCGGCGATCAGAAATATAACGCTGCGATAGTTTGGCCGCTGCGATCAGTGCCGCATCGGTAATCTGCACCCCGTGGTGTACTTCATAGCGCTCTTTCAGACCACGCAAAATGGCAATTGAATCCTCGACTGTCGGTTCATCCACCAATACCTTCTGGAATCGGCGTTCAAGAGCCGCGTCTTTTTCGATGAACTCGCGGTATTCATCCAGTGTCGTGGCACCGACACAATGCAGATCGCCACGAGCCAGTGCTGGTTTGAGCATGTTGCCGGCATCCATCGCACCTTCACTTTTGCCAGCACCGACAAGAGTGTGCATTTCATCAATGAAGAGGATGATCTGGCCTTCGGCCTTGGCAACGTCTTTCAATACGGCCTTGAGCCGCTCCTCAAATTCACCGCGATATTTGGCGCCCGCTAACAGTGACCCCATATCCAGCGACAGGATGCGCTTGTTCTTCAGTGTGTCTGGTACTTCTTTATTGACGATACGCTGGGCCAGACCTTCAACCACCGCAGTTTTGCCCACACCGGGAGGGCCGATCAATACCGGGTTGTTTTTGGTACGGCGCTGCAGAACCTGAATGGTGCGACGAATTTCATCATCACGACCAATCACAGGGTCGAGTTTGCCGGACTCAGCACTCTCGGTCAGATCGATACAGTACTTGTCGAGCGACTGGCGACTGTCCTCGGCGTTGGCATCGGTCACGGACTCACCTCCTCTCATTTCCTGAATGGCTGCAACCAGAGCTTCACGGGTTACCTGAAACTGCTTCAGGGTCTGACCGGCATCCCCACGATCAGAGAGAGCCGCAAGCAGAAACACTTCGCTGGATACGTATTGATCACCCAGCTGTGAAGCTTCTTTTTCCGTCAGGTTGAGTAACCGGCCCAGCTCAGGTGAAACCTGAATGTTGCCATCCGGCTGGGTGATACGCGGCTGATTGGAAAGTGCCTTGTGCAGCGCCGCCTCAAACTGAGGCACGTTGACACTGACGCGACGCAGCACATCTTTCACCGAGCTACTGGTCTGCTGGATCAATGCCAGTAGCAGGTGCAGGGTGTCGATCTGATTATGATCCTGTGACAGCGCCAGACTTTGGCTTTCTGCCAGCGCATTCTGAAAACTGGTTGTCAGTCGATCCATTCGCATTGAGGATTCCTCCACATTATGTACCCGCCAAGGTCTGATTTTCACAAATCATCAGAGCCAAACGGACAGTTTCTGCATTAGCTTGTTAGTAGATTAAATGGATCCACATGAATTAAATTCAAGATAAGACCAATAAAAAAACTCAAATTTAATAATCCGGACCGAAGAATGAATGTTCTGGTTGTCTCATTCAGGGCCATCAACCTCTATACTGGCTCCCTGCCGCAGAGTCAGACCATCCTGCCCCCAGAATTGACGTCCCATGATTCACCATTACGTATTATGGAGACCAACCCGGAAATTTAAACGTGTCCTCAGCCCTGAAAACCGGAGCCCTGTATCTGTTATTTGGTGAAGCCTTGCTGGCCATCATGGGTGCCATCATCAAACACCTGTCAGATACGCTGTCAACCGAGCAAATTGTCTTCGCGCGCAATCTGACCGCCCTGCTGGTACTGATTCCGTTGCTCTGGCGCACGGGCTTCGAAACCCTCAAAACCCGCTACATTCATTGGCACCTGATGCGCGGCCTGGTTGGTATATCCGCCATGTATTGTTATTTCTGGGCACTGGGTCACATGCCATTGACGGAGGCCTTTCTGGTCAAGCTTACCGGCCCCCTGTTTATGCCACTACTGGCCTGGTGGTGGCTCAGGGAACCCATGAATTCGCGCAGCTGGATTGCCTTGATGGTTGGTTTTGGCGGTGTTGCCATGACGCTGAACCCTGGTTCAGACACAGAATTGAGTATAGCCGCACTGGTCGCATTGGCCGGGGCAGTCCTGGCTGCACTGGCAAAGGTTACGATTCGCCGCATGTCCGGCACAGAAGGCAGCCAGACTATTGTGTTTTATTTTGCCCTGATTGGAACACTCATTACCGCGCCGGCTGCCGGGTTGAACTGGCAGCCTGTTCCCGCACAGGCCTGGCCCTGGATTCTGGCACTGGGCGTTGTCGCCACCATAGGGCAGCTGGCATTGACCCAAGCCTACCGAATTGCACCAACCGGCAAGGTCGGCGTATATGTATACAGTGCGGTTTTGTACGGTGGTTTGATGGGGTGGCTCATCTGGGAAGAAGTCCCCACTATTACGACCTGGGCTGGCGGTGCACTGATTGTCTGCGCCGGCCTGATTAATCTGGGACGAGCAAAATCAAGGACACTTCGGCGCACAACGGCACAGTAATCCACATTACCGGACTTATTATTTCCAAAGATTTAACTATAATGGTTGGATAATCCGCTTTCAGGCAAGAATCCTTTCGTATGTCCCGTATCGATACCCTGCAGACCTTCGTATCCGTTGTCCGAGCCAGAAACTTCACCTCGGCTGCCGATTCCCTGGGCGTCACTCCTTCTGCTGTCAGCAAGCAGATCAGTGGTCTTGAAGAACGACTTGGCGTTCGCCTGTTAAACAGAACAACCCGTTCGGTCAGTCCGACGGAAGCTGGACAGATGTTCTATCAACACTGCGAGAACATTCTGGAATCGATCTCGGAAGCGGAAAAGCTGGTCACCGACTTCGATGTTACGCCACGTGGCCGACTGCGCATCACCGCCATGTCCAACTTTGGCCGCCGTGAACTGGCACGGATGTTCAACGACTTCTCGGAGCAGTATCCGGACATCAGCTTCGACCTGCACATTTCCGACCGCCCGTTAGATATCGTTAAGGAAGGTTACGACTTCGCGTTGCGCATCGGTACCCTGGAAGACTCTCGCCTGATTGCAAAGCCAGTGGCAGCACAGAACATTGTGATTTGTGCGTCTCCCCAGTATCTGAAAATTGCCGGTACGCCAACCTCTCTGGAGGAGCTGAACAAACACCGTATTCTGATGGTCACCAACGCTGAATACGCACGCATCAACTGGTTGCGTCAGTTCGAGAAGGATCACGGTTTTACGCTGTCCAGCGTCGAGCGCAAGTTGACCGTAAACGATATTGATATGGTGTATGAGGCGTGTCTGGCTGGAATGGGGATTACCGCCATTCCAACCTACATTGCAGATCATCACTTGCAGAATGGCGAGCTGGTGCGCCTGTTCAGTGATGTGGAGATTCCGGTACGCACGATAAAAGTCGTGTTCCCGCAGAACCGTTATCTGGCCACCAAGAGCCGGGCATTCCTTGATTTCATCACTGAGTATTTTGACGAACCGGCTCCGGAAGAATAACGCGTCCGAATCAGGCTTCTTCTGCTACCTCGACTTCCGCATCCGGGGTAGCCTTGTCTCTTTCCTCCAGCATTTCGGGTGCACAACGGGCGTAAAACACTTTTGGTACTCGCGCAATTTTGCGCTCATCGTAATCAAAGAAAACAATCCCCGTCTTGGCTTCAGCGATCTTCTTGCCCAGAGCCTTGTTTTCAACCCGATAAATCATGTCGCAGCCGTACTTGGTGAAATCCGTCAGACCCACATGGAAAGTCAGGTTGTCACCCATGAAAGACTCGGCGTTGAAGGTCACCACCAAATCCGTCACCATCATGCCAACACCACCGATGTTCAGTTCGGCAAAATCATGATGGGTCAGAAAGCGCAAACGTGCTTCGTGCAGCAGGGTAACCATGCGGTCGTTGCCGAGGTGGTTACCGTAATTGACATCCGACACACGTACGTCCAGGTCGGTCGAAAACGTAAAGGCTTCCGGCAACTGCAACTTGACTCTGGCCATGATCGATTCTCCTCCAAATGGATGTCCTCAAATTACATGAGGAATTATTTTTGTTTTATGAGTTCACATGAAACTGACAGACCGTTCAGTTTCACGTAGTGGATGCTCGCCGAAACTGGTACAACCGTCAGGTGACACAGCTCTGGCTCAGGTCGGAGTACGAGAACAGAAAAAAATTCCGCAGCAACGTCTGGAATCCCGGATTGTTGATTCAGGACAATAATTTGATGCTGTTACTGCTGAGGCTTTTTATACTCAAAGATGACAGGTTGGCGATGATCGCTTAGCATCCGGGCGCAGCATCATACCCGTGACCGGCGGATCGCACAAACAAGAGGACAGCCCGAACTCGCTGGAAGCGAGCCCCGGTGCCGATACACTATTTTTTGGCAGACGTTATGACTCTACAACGCGTGACACTTCGTACACTGATGACCCTCATACTGCTGGCCTGTGCTTCCGCCAGCAGCTGGGCCGTCGTCAAAGACATCAAACCAGGTACTCCCTTCACGGCACTGAAGCCAGAACGGGAGCACGCGGTCACGACCCAGCAGATCATGAACAGTCTGCTGCGCGGTCATTACGAGCTGCAACGGCTCGATGACCGTCTGTCGAGCCGTATTCTGGATTTGTATCTGGAGGACCTCGACAGCACTCGCAGCTATTTGCTGGCTCAGGATATTCGCTCGTTTGAACGCTACCGCCGCCAGCTTGACGAAGCCCTGACTCGCGGTGACATGCGCGCTCCTTTTCAGATGTTCAACCGCTATCAGCAGCGTGTCAGCGAACGACTGTCCTTTATGCTCAACGAGCTGGACAAGAATCTCGAACAGTACACCTTTGATAGCGATGAGCGCCTGGATCTCGATCGAGAAAACGTACCCTGGTCGAACACCAGCGTTGAGCTCGATGACCTTTGGCGCAAGCGTCTGAAGAACTCCATGCTGAATCTGAAGATGAGCGGCAAGGAACCGGATGCCATCATTGAGCTGTTAAAGAAACGCTATCAGAACCAGCTCAATCGGGTTCACATGTCAAAGTCGGAAGATGCCTATCAGACATTTATGAACTCGGTTACCCGCGCATTCGATCCCCACACCCAGTATTTCTCGCCACGCAACACCGAAAATTTCAACATTAATATGAGCCTGTCACTGCAAGGGATTGGTGCGGTGCTGCAGTCTGAAGACGAGTTCACCAAAGTTGTACGCCTGGTTCCCGCAGGCCCTGCCGATAAGGCCGACAATCTGCAGCCCGCCGACAAGATCGTCGGCGTGGGCCAGAATCTGGACGGTGAGATTGTGGATGTGATCGGTTGGCGTCTGGATGAAGTCGTTGACCTGATTCGAGGTCCCAAAGGCACCATTGTACGTCTGGAGATCATTCCATCTGACAGCACCAACGACATGTCCAAAGTCATCGCCATCACCCGAGACGAAGTGAAGCTGGAAGAACAGTCGGCACAGAAAGATTTGCTGATCATCGATGAGGGGACGCGCCAGCGCCGCATTGGCGTCATTGATGTCCCAACCTTCTACATCGATTTCCAGGCCCGGATGGAAAACCGCCCGGACTACAAAAGCACCACTCGCGATGTTGCCCGTCTGATCAAGGAACTGCGTGTCGAAGGTATCGAAGGCTTGATCATCGACCTGCGAAACAACGGTGGCGGTTCTCTGGAAGAAGCCATTAGCCTGACGGGCCTGTTTATTCCGGAAGGCCCGGTGGTTCAGGTACGCAGTACCCGTGGTTCAGTGGAAGTAATCGAAGATAACGATCCCGGTGTGCTCTATGACGGCCCGCTGGTGGTTCTGGTCAACCGCCTGAGTGCATCGGCTTCCGAGATTTTCGCTGGCGCCATTCAGGACTACGGTCGCGGCATTGTGGTGGGTGGCCAGACCTTCGGCAAGGGCACCGTTCAGTCGCTGCGTCCGTTGCGTCGTGGCCAGCTGAAAATCACCCAGGCCAAATTCTATCGCGTGTCAGGTGACAGTACCCAGCATCAGGGGGTGATCCCGGACATTTTGTTCCCGTCTCTGTTCGACAAGGACAAGATTGGTGAGAGTGCACTGGATGAAGCCCTGCCATGGGACACCATCCGTGCGGCCAAATACGACTACGATGAGCAGATTCACAACAGCCTCAACAAGCTGCGCAAGCAGCATGAAGGCCGTTCCGTTGACGATCCGGATTTTGTCTTCCTGCGTGAGCAGAAAAAGTTAATCGAGGAACTGCGCAAGCAGACTCGCATTTCCCTGAACGAGAAGACCCGCAAGGAAGAGCAAAACCAGAACGACGACAAGCGTCTGGCGCTTGAAAACGAACGCCGCAAAGCCAAGGGGTTAGACTTGCTCGACAGCCTGGAAGAAGACGACGCTGCCAACGATGAGACACCTGCGGCCCAAACACCGGATGGTATCAATGACGGTGAAACACCAGAGCCGGAAATTGCGGACAATTCGAAACAGCCAGAATCAGCCGCAAATGATGAAGGTGACGAGCAAACCGAGGAAGAGGAAGAAGACGCCTTACTGGTTGAATCCGGACGTATTCTGCTGGACTACGTGAAGATGGAAAAACAATCGGTGGCTCAGCGCCAGGCGCGCTAAATAGTCAAGGCTCACCACCCTGCTTGCCTCCTGAACAATCTCCTGAACAATGTGGCCCGCCCGGGCCACATTGCGTTTATATCTGACTGAATTTGCCAGTACCAAAACCAGTACTGAGAAGTCCCCGTCTACTTCACTCCCAGTGCTGCACGCAAATCCGGATTCCCGAACATGTGTTGCCACAAACGATCCATCACTTCGTTGATCCAGTCTTCGTTCAGCTGTTCACCCGGCGCGACCAGTACAGTCCGCGATTCTTTGACACCAAAGCCCTTGCTGAAAGTGGTCGGGCCATCAACCACTTCGATACGCAAGCCGATATCCAGCGTACAGTCCGTCACCACAGGCGAATTACAGCTGTGCTGAAAGCGATCGATATCCAGCTGAACCTTTATTTCCTCGCTCGGGCTACCCAAGCCGAACCCCATTGCCTCGAGCGACTGTTTCAGCTTGATGGTCAGCGCCTGACGAACACTGACACTGGCATTCAGCAAAGCTTCTTCCGGTTTGGGGCCTCCACGATGACCCAGCGACATTTCAGAAAGATCCCGTTTATCCACCACCCGAATCAGTGCATTGCGCGACTGATTGACTTGGCCGGACATCGCCGTCGCATTCTGATTCAGATCGATCTTCTGCGGCGGCAGGGCGCAACCGCTCAATCCAGCCATCAGCACATTGGCCAACGACAATGCCAGCCAGGAACGGCGACGATGATTGCATGGGCTCGATTCAGTTTTGTGCATTGGCCAAATCCTCTTCTGAACGCTTGAACACCCAGGTATCCCCCTGGCTGTCTTCGGGTGAGTACGCATAACCTGCCACATCGAAATCCAGCAAGGCATCCGGCGTATCAATTCGGTTATCGATAATGTATCGCGCCATCAGTCCCCGTGCTTTCTTGGCATAGAAACTGATGATTTTATAAGTCCCGTTTTTTTCATCCTTGAACACCGGCGTAATCAAACGAGCATTCAGACGCCTGGTTCTTACCGCCTTGAAATACTCGTTGGACGCCAGATTCACCACCACAGCCTCGTCTTCCAACTCGCTGTTCAAGGCATCGGTGATGCTATCACCCCAGAATGCGTACAGATCCTTACCCGCTGGGTTGGCCAATCTCGTACCCATTTCGAGCCGATACGGCAGCATCGCATCCAGCGGCTTCAGTATGCCGTACAAACCACTGAGCATACGGACATGCTGCTGGGCAAAGTCGAGATCATCCTGATCCATGGTCTCTGCCGCCAGACCGGTATAGACATCCCCCTTGAAAGCCAGCATGGCCTGACGCGCCGCCCCGTCAGGAAATGGCACCGACCAGTCGGAATAACGCTGAACGTTCAGCTCGGCCAGTTTGCCACTGAGTTTCATCAAGGCGCTGATATCATCCACGGAATACCCTCGCAAGATGTCAATCAACTCAGCTGACTGATCAAGAAATCCTGATTCCGTCATCTGTTCCGTCTGAACCGGCGATTCATAGTCCAGTGTTTTAGCGGGTGAAAGTAGCGTCAGCATGTGTATTTCCAAAGCAAACCTGTAATGACGAAAGATAATAACCAGACAAGGCGAATGCCCCAACATTCCAATTGATCACAACGGTTTGATCCCTAAAAAGGGATTCACACCCAACTGCACAAAAAATAATCGCACCATGTCTGGCACCCAAAAATCGCTGTGCTACAATCCGCCGCTTTCCTGAAAACCAGCCCGGTTACAGAGCGCTTTCCAGCCACACGAACGGCCCGCAGAATTCATTGAATCAAGCCGTCACCGACCGGGTTAAACCAATCAGACCGTGCGCATTTGTGCAAGGCCGCCTCATTGCAAGGCGGGCCAAGACAGCACTCTCGAACGCACAGAATCAGAAGGTAATCTCGCTATGACAGTACAGGTTGGCATCATCATGGGTTCCAAGAGCGACTGGCCTACCATGCAACACTCGGCCGAGATGCTCGACAAACTGGGCGTCGACTACGAAGTGAAAGTCGTTTCTGCTCACCGAACGCCAGACCTGCTGTTTGATTACGCCAAAACCGCTCAGGAACGCGGTCTGAAAGTGATTATCGCCGGTGCCGGTGGCGCTGCTCACCTGCCAGGCATGGCGGCTTCTCAAACCTCTCTGCCAGTGCTGGGTGTACCGGTCAAATCCCGTGCCCTGAACGGCCTGGATTCCCTGCTGTCAATCGCACAAATGCCAGGCGGCGTGGCCGTTGGTACGCTGGCCATTGGCGATGCTGGCGCGAAGAATGCCGGCCTGCTGGCGGCTCAGATTCTGGCTACCTCTGACACCGACTTGCTCAAGCGCGTTGATGAATTCCGCGCTAACCAGACCGAAACCGTGCTGTCCCAACCAGACCCACGCGACGCTCTGTAACCACACTCTGCTATCGATTGAGCGCTCTGAACCGGCGCTCTGAACGAGGAACACTGCACTATGAAAATCGGCATTCTCGGTAATGGCCAGCTTGGACAAATGCTGGCGGACAGCGTTACAGACCTGACCGACCTGGAAATCCGACTCTACGATTTGCGCGCTCACAGCGATGACGCACTGGAAACCTTTATCGCTGGCGTTGATCTGCTGGGCTATGAAACCGAGAACATTCCTGCTCACATCGTAGCCAAGCTGGAAGCTCACGCTGACAAGCTGTTCCCAAGCCTGACGGCGCTGAAAACCTTTCAGAATCGACTGCTGGAAAAGAATGCACTGCGTGCTGCCGGCATCCAGACTGCCGATTTCTGTGCGGTTAACAGCCTGGAAGACGTTCACAACGCCGTCGAAACCCTGGGACTGCCCATCGTTCTGAAAACCACCACCGAAGGCTACGATGGCAAAGGCCAATACGTGCTGCGCCAGCCAGAGGATGCCGAACCGGCCTGGGAAGCCATTGGCAATCGCGAACTGATCGCCGAAGCCTTCGTCACCTTCAGCCGAGAAACCTCTGTGATCGCCAGCCGTGACCGTAATGGCAACCTGGTGGTGTGGCCGATGACCGAAAACGTTCATCACGAAGGCATCCTGCGCTATTCCCTGTTCCCGGCAGACGGCCTGAGCGCCGACAAGGCCGAGCAGGCTGAACGCTACATCCGCCAACTGGCTGATAGTCTCGACTACGTTGGTACCATCACGCTGGAGCTGTTTGACACCGACAGCGGCCTGGTCGCCAACGAAGTGGCGCCGCGCGTTCACAACTCCGGCCACTGGTCGATTGAAGGCGCAGAAGCCAGCCAGTTCCGCAACCATATTCTCGCGATGGCAGGCAAAGCACTGGAACCAACCACCGCTCGTTACCCGGCGGTGGCCATGCTGAATGTGATTGGCGATGAAACACCCGCCGTAAAAGCCGAATCTACAGCCAATGCGCACCGTCACTCCTATGGCAAAGAGGCACGTCCGGCTCGCAAGCTGGGTCACGTTACCGTGGTTGCTGATTCTGTTGCCGAACGTGACCAGACCATTACCGAGCTGTCCGAGCTGATGCCATCCGGCGTCTGGCCACCACAGGCTCACTAAACCAACCCTTCCACCTGCAGAGCGAGTAGAAAATCATGGCAAAGTCACTGCAAGAGCAGATGCTGGAAATGGGCCTTGTGAACCAGAAAAAGGCCAAGAAAAACGCCAAGGAAATGAAAAAGACGGCGCACAAACGCCGTACCGGTGATGATGCAGACCTGGAAGACACCCGCGCTGCCGCTGAAGCAGCGCGCAAGGCCAAAGCCGAAAAAGACCGCGAGCTGAACCGCCAACGCGAAGAAGCCGCCCAGCAAAAAGCCATCACAGCCCAGATTCGTCAGTTAATCCAGACCAACACCATCGAAGCGGACGGCGACATCAAATACAACTTTGTTGCCACCAACAAAAAGGTCAAGCAACTGTACGTGAACCAGGCCGTCTGGGATCGCCTCAGCCGTGGTCAACTGGCCATTATCGAACTGGAAGGCGAGACGGAAGAAACCTTCCGCATTGTGCCGCTGCCGGTATCAGAAAAAGTGCTGCAACGCGCCCCGGATCACTTTGTCCTGATTGCGGACTCACAAGGCGATGAAATGGACGAAGACGATCCATACGCGGCGTACAAGATTCCTGATGATTTGATGTGGTAGGCCGCCAACACCGTCCATACCAACAGCCTTGATCCGCTATAAAAAAATCCAGAGATCCAATCAGATCTCTGGATTTTTTTATGCCTTTCTATCCAACACTCGACCCGCCTCTCTCACCTTGCAGACAAACTCGATCCGTGGCTTAGAAGTAATACTCACCCGTGAGCTGAATATGGTCATCCTTGCGGATTGCATAGGCGGTATCGCGTTGATCATCAGCGCTGAAGAAACGACCATCCAGACTGACTTTCCAGTTGCTGCCAAAGCGGCGGCTGGCTTCCACCAGCACACTGGTGCTGTCGTAGTCCAGATCACGGCTGATCCCGGCCAGTAGCTGGGAGTCAGCTTCGTCGTTCAGAGTAATACGTCCACCCAGGTAGAGATCGTTCTGACCCACGTCCGTGGCGTCGGTGCCACGCTCATCCCAGCCGTATTCCGTCAGCAAACCAAGATCGGTTGCGCTGTCGAACAGGCCGTACAAGGTGTATTCAAAGCCAAACTGGGCAGCGGTGAAATCGTCAGGATCGACGTTTCGATAGCGGCTTTCGAATTTCCACAACCAGCTATCAATGGTCGCCTGCAAGTCCACGCCCACTTGCGTCATCAGCGTGTAGTACGGCACCAGCACCGGCTGACCACTGCGCAGTTCCGTTTGCAGTTGCGGATCCCGGTTGGTGCCCCGAAATACATGCACGCCAACGTCATAAACGTCGAAGCTGTTGCTCCAGCGTGCCGCCAGGTCGATATGACGGTCTTCGTCATCCGACTGATAACGCGCCTTGTCGGTATCGACCCGAATCGGAAAACCGGGACGCCCTTCTTCACTGGCGAAGGTACGCTCCCGGAAACCGGGCAGGACAAACAGATCGACGATGCCCCAGTCACGCACACTGGACACACTGATCATCGGCTGACCCAGCTTGTCCTCACCGTCAATGTCTTCAACACCATCGGTCTGGTTGATGGTATCGACCAGATGCTGGAATTCCGTCACGCCCCAGAACACCTTGCCCAGCCCGACACGCAGTTCGTATTCCTCACCGACGTGCAGCCAGTTCAGCTCCCGAATATCCGCATGAGTACGTTCGTCGTCCCATTGGTCGACGCGGGCAAACGGCACAAAGGTGATGCGATCATCGCCGTCGCTCCATTCCCACAAAAACTGGGGTTCGGCCAGCGCCGACAGGTTGCCGCCGTCCGACTGGTCGCTGTAGGCTGCTTCTTCGGTGAAGTATCGGACTTCTGCCGCGACCTTGCCAGACACTTCAAAATAGGTTTCTGCCTGAACCAGCGAGGGCAGCATCGCCCCCGCCACGGCCAGACTCAACCAGGTTGCTCTGGCTGCCATACTTACCTCGCTCGCTTGAGCGTGTTCTTGTTGAAGTCCTTGTCGGTCAGACCGGTTTTGAACTCATAGCCCGTCCACTTCAGATCCGTGCTCTTGCCGGTCTGGTGGTTGACCATTTTCATCAGATCAGGACGCCAGTGCTTGCCTTCGTACTGCTGGTAGTCATGGTTGGTCAGGGTCTTCAGTGGTGAGTCCTTGCGGTCGTAGAACTCGGTCTTGCTGACGCGATATTCAGCGGTATCCAGCCACACTACTCGGCGGGTGTAGCCGGAGTTTTTGTCCACAGGATACTGTTCCACCACAAAGCACTCACCCAGATCACACGGCTCGTTGCGCAGGTATTTGTAGGTGTACTTTTCCACCTCGAAGGACGACAGATCCTCGTAAGCAAACTCGGAACCCATGAACGGGCCAGACTTGTTACGAGACGCGATGCGCTTCACACGCTTCAGCGCTGGCAGATACAGCCACTGATCGTCCGCACCGACCGGGTGGGAGAAGCTCAGAAACGCGGTGCCTTTCACATCGAGAGGCTGATCGAATACCGACAGGCTTTTGTCGCCGTCGTTGTCCACTTCCAGCGACTTCATCCGCACTTCACGCACGCTTTCCTGACCCTGCTTGTTGCGCAGCACCATTTGCATCTGGGCTTTCATGTCCTGCCAACCCAGGTCACGACGCTTGGCTTCTTCCGAAATCGCCAGACCTTTTTCCATAGGGTTTTCAGCCTGCACCGGCAGGCTGATCATCAGTGGGCTGGCAATCGCGGCTGCCAGTGCCAACTTAAGCGGTTTGCTGTTCAGAGTCATGAGAGTCTCCTTGTTCAGATGCAGTAACTGAGGTGTCTTTTTTAGATTCGTCGGGCTTGTCCTTGTCCAGCACCATCAACAGCGGTGGCAGGAACAGGAAGTCCACAATCAAGGCAATCAGGATGGTAATGGCAGTCAGCAGGCCCATATCGGCATTCAGTTTGAAGGTGGATTGAGCCAGCACCATAAAGCCTGCCACCAGCACCATGGTGGTGATCGCCAGCGCACGGCCCACACTGGAGAAGGCGTAGCGAACCGCGGCTTCAGTGTTGTAGCCCTTGTCGTTGCGGGCATGCAGATACTTGCTGAGGAAGTGCACGGTGTCGTCAACCACAATACCCAGCGTCATTCCGGCCACGACCGACAGTGCCAGACCAATCTGACCGTCAATCAGGAACCAGACGCCAAAGCCCATCGCCGCTGGAGCCATGTTCGGAATCAGGCTGATGGCACCAAAGCGTACTGAACGCAGTGCAAAGCCCAGCAGCAGAGAGATCAGTACCAACGCCAATGCGGTGCCAATCAACATGCTTTCAATATTACGCTGGCCGATGTGAGCAAACATCAGGTTCGGGCTGGCCACTTCAGCGGTGTAACTCGGTGCATGTTGAGCAAACCAGGCGTAGATGCGTTCTTCGATCTCAAGCTGTTCCACACTGGTCAGATTCTGGAAGGTCACCACCACACGAGTGGACGATTTATCAACATCCAGTTGATTGTTCAAATCCAGGCCGTATGGCAACGACATTTCATACAGCAGCAGGTACTGCGCCGACAGTTCCCGGTCTTCTGGCAGGCGGTAGTAGCTTTCATCGTCACCGTGCATGTTCTTGTTCAGACGCTTGAGGGTATCCGACAACGTATTAACGTGGTCTGTCTCCGGCTGTTCGCGCAACCAGGAACTGAAATCGCCGAGGGTTTTCAGGAAAGCCGGATCGTTGATACCGCTGCTCTCGCCCGTACTGACCGACACTTCCATGGTGGTCAGACCCGACAGGTTGTCCTGCATGTAATCCGTAGCCTGACGGAACGGCACCGAGGTATCGAAGTACTTCACAAAGTCGTCGTTGAGGACATTGTTCGGCAGCATCAGTACCAGAATCGCCATAGCAACCGACATGCCTGGCAACAAGACCTTACGCTTGGCGATCACAAAGTCCGCCAGTTTTTCCATGTAACCACTGTGGTTTTCTTCCACCACATTGACCTTCATCGGCAGCAATTTCAGCAATGCAGGGAAGGTCGTCACCGAGAATACAAACGCCAGCATGACACCCGCTGCAACCATGTTGCCAAGGTCGTTAAACGGTGGAGAATCGGAGAAATTCAGGCTCAGGAAACCAATCGCAGTGGTGGCACTGGTCAGGAAGACCGGCTGATAGTTAATGCGCAAGCTGTGCAACAAGGCGTCACGTTTGGTCGCGCCATGGCGCATGTCGTAGAACATCGATGAGAGAATGTGTACACAGTCGGCGACCGCCAGCGTCAGCACCATAATCGGTGTCGAGGCTGATGGCCCGGTCAGGAAGAAACCCGTCCAGCCTGCCAATCCCATGGTGGACACAATTGAAACAACGATAATAATGACCGTCGCCAGCGTGCCGGTAAAACTGCGCAGCAAGGCCACCAGCGCCAGAACAACCACACCAAACATCAAGGGAACCAGTGTTGCGTTGTCTTTCAGGGATGACTCGGCAGAACTGTTATTCATCATCACCAGGCCCGACAGATGTACCTGAATGTCCGGGTGGGCTTCCATAAAGGTGGCTTTCATCTCACGCACCTTGGCCACGACTTCAGGCACTTCCCGGATCGGATCAACCCCCGGAAGCTGAACGGTAACATTCACCACGGTGACGTGCTTGCGCTCGGAAATCAGCTTGTGCAGCAACAACGGCTCACCCGTAGCAATATCGCCCAGGCGCGGCATGCCCTCTGCGTTGAGCATCTCGGGATCAAGCACCAGATCTTCAACGATGAGGTCATCTTCTTCCGCTTCGGTGTGCTGATAGTTGCTGAGAGAGTCGACACGAGTCGAGTACGGCACTTGCCAGGCCGCCTCGGTCAGCTCATGAACGGCGGCCAGTGTCTTGGGAGAAAAGACTTCGCCATCTTTCGGTGACAGCACAAAGGCGACGTTATCGCTCTTGCTGTAGATTTTCTGCATCGCCTCAAAGGCGTTCAGTTGCGGGTTTTCATCGCTGAAAAAAACCCGGTAGTCACTTTTGAAGACCAGATTGCCCGCTCCGACCGCAGCCCCCATCACAAATATCAGTGACAGCAGCAGCACAATCAGCGGGCGATCCAGTACGAACTTAAACAATCGTTCTTTCATACGCAGTATCCCTTGAGTTGTCATTGGTAAACGCTTTCAACTTACGTCCCGCTCTGGCGGACTTCTCGTTATAAAAAAGGCCGGTATGCATCACACCAGCCCGGAAACCCGTTCTTTACTGGCATCGATACAGGGCTGCCAGTCGAAATCCTGGCTCAGTGGCAACCAGCCCAATCCATCCATCACCAGATTGCAGTGGCTGACCAGTTCTCGCTCCACTTCCATCAAGCGCCGCAAATCACAGCGTTCCAGGCCGTCCTGCAGCAAGGCAATGATGCCGAACGACATCGACCAGATGGCAAACGCAACCTGAGGTGGGGACATATGAACGGGAATGACCAGATCCTTATCTTCGATGGCCTTCTGAATCAGCGAACAGAACAGATGCATCAACTGCTGTTCCAGCCTGATGTGTTCGTTCAGGCGTTCTTCAGAAGCTTTTTGGTTCAGCGCCGAGGTTTTGGCCGTAATCACCAACATAAACCGGGTCGTGTCGGCCTTGGCACTCATCATGTAAGCAATGCAGATGGCGATCATCTTCTCGCGGACATTGCCATCAAAACGGGTCGCAGACTGAAACAGCGCATGCAAGGAACTGACACAGGAGTTACACAGACCCGTGACAATATCTTCCTTGCTGCAAAAATGGTTGTAGACCGTCCCTTTCGAGAACGGCACACGGGCAACGACTTTATCCACCGTCAACGACGCAATGTCGTTCTCACGGATGTAATCCAGCGCTGCATCCAGAATCACCTGCTCTCGCGCTTTCAATGTTTCTTCGTCGACCACTCGTGGACTCATACAAGCCAGCTCTTTTATTCATGACGGATCGTCAAAATAAAACACTAATGAGAAGTTTATAACCAGTAATTCGGGAACAATCCGTTGCCTGAATGGTTTAAATTGACGAATCGTCATTTTTAGAGAGTTAACTGATCAAACTCTAAAAAGTGACTTTGGAAAAGCGCCAGCGTGCTGGAACTGTGACGCGCAGACCTGGCCCAAAGTGATATAGCCATAGATCCCGTCAAGAGAAGAGCTGCGATGAATAGCATGTATCCAAATTGCTCACTTTAAAACGACCTTGTATCCCGTTTACAGCATTTCAATCCGTCTGCAAGCAAGCGTAATGTTGAAAACAAGGAAGGTTACATATGAATCGTGCAAGCACAGTTTTCTGTGTTCTGTTCAATGACCATCCGTAAGAAAATCCTTTTCCTCATTTTCTGACCTTGTGGCCAAAATCAATAATTATTGCCCCCGCTCTACGTCGCTGGAATCCACACGACAATGGAGCAATAAAAAAACGCGCCGAAGCGCGTTTTTTTATGAGGTCTTGCGAATGGGGGATGCGATTACATCATGCCGCCCATGCCGCCCATACCACCCATGCCGCCCATATCAGGCATTGCAGGAGCAGCTTCAGACGGTACTTCTGCAACCATGGCTTCGGTGGTGATCATCAGACCAGCAACGGAAGCAGCAGCTTGCAGGGAAGAACGGGTTACTTTGGCTGGATCCAGGATACCCATTTCAATCATGTCGCCGTATTCACCGGTTGCAGCGTTGAAGCCGAAGGAACCTTCGCCTGCTTTAACCTTGTCAACAACCACAGAACCTTCAGCGCCAGCGTTACCAGCGATCTGACGGATTGGGGATTCCATTGCGCGCAGAGCCAGAGCGATACCAACATTCTGGTCTTCGTTCTCACCTTCAACAGAAACAGAAGACAGTGCGCGAACCAGTGCAACACCACCACCAGCAACAACGCCTTCTTCTACCGCAGCGCGAGTCGCGTGCAGAGCGTCATCAACGCGATCTTTCTTCTCTTTCATTTCAACTTCAGAACCAGCGCCAACCTTGATCACAGCAACACCGCCAGCCAGCTTGGCTACGCGTTCTTGCAGTTTCTCTTTGTCGTAGTCGGAAGTAGAAGCCGCCATTTCAGCGCGGATCTGCTCAACGCGAGCGTTGACTTCTGCAGCGGAGCCAGCACCGTCAACAACCACGGTATTTTCCTTGCTGATCACAACCTTGTTGGCCGTACCCAGCATTTCCAGAGAGGCCGTTTCCAGAGACATGCCGACTTCTTCGCTGATCACCTGACCGCCAGTCAGAATCGCGATGTCTTGCAGCATGGCCTTACGACGATCGCCGAAGCCTGGTGCTTTAACCGCAGCCACCTTGAAGGTGCCACGCAGATTGTTCACAACCAGAGTCGCCAGCGCCTGACCTTCAACGTCTTCAGCGATGATCAGCAGAGGACGACCGGACTTGGCAACGTTTTCCAGTACTGGAATCAGCTCTTGCAGGTTGTCGATTTTCTTGTCAACCAGCAGAATCAGTGGGCTGTCCAGCTCGGCAACCATTTTTTCCTGGTTGTTCACGAAGTATGGAGACAGGAAGCCACGGTCGAACTGCATGCCTTCAACTACTTCCAGCTCGTCTTCCAGGCCTTTGCCTTCTTCAACGGTGATAACACCTTCTTTACCAACTTTACCAAATGCTTCAGCGATAAGTTCGCCAATTACATCATCCTTATTAGCAGAAATTGCTGCAACTTGTTTAATTTTTTCTGAAGAACTTCCTACTTCTTTCGTCTGCTTTTCAAGATCTTTAGTGATCGCTTCAACCGCTTTGTCAATCCCACGTTTTAAATCCATTGGGTTTGCGCCTGCAGCAACGTTTTTAAGACCTTCCTGTACAATTGCCTGAGCAAGTACAGTTGCAGTGGTAGTACCGTCACCGGCAAGATCATTGGTTTTAGAAGCAACTTCTTTTACCATTTGAGCGCCCATATTTTCAACAGCGTCTTTAAGCTCAATTTCCTTTGCTACTGTGACTCCATCTTTTGTAACTTGGGGAGCACCAAATTTTTTATCAATTACTACATTACGACCTTTAGGTCCTAATGTTGTCTTAACAGCATCTGCTAATGTGTCGACTCCTTCCTTTAATCTAGTTCGGGCGTCTGTATCAAACTTAATGATCTTTTTGGGCATAACTTATTCCTCTTTTTAAATTATCATACTTATATAAATATACTATTAA
>PBNY01000015.1 GCA_002723385.1 Oceanospirillaceae bacterium
AGCTCCACCAGCTCCACCAGCTCCACCAGCTCCACCAGCTCCACCAGCTCCACCAGCTCCACCAGCTCCACCAGCTCCGACAACAACACGAATAACAGCAACGACAACAGCGGCACTGCAAGAGCCGAACAGGCGATTGATCAGGCGATTAAAGAGTTTCAGCGCATTGAAGCGGTCATGTCGGAATGGCGACCGGATTCTGATGTTTCACGCATTAATCGAAATGCCGGTGGCGATGCCGTTGAGATCAGCTTGGAGCTGTTCCGCCTGCTGCAGGCAGCCCGACAAATATCGGAACTGAGTGACGGCGCGTTTGATGTCAGCTTTCGCAGTGCAGGCACGCTGTGGGATTTTCGCAAGGCCACTGTGCCCGAACCGGAACAGATTCAACAGGCGATTCAGCACATCGATTATCGGCGGCTTGAGCTGGTTCCGCCGGCCCTGGATTCCGAAGCGGGCGGGCAAGGCAAGTTACCCAAGGCGCGCATCTCCCACCCGAACACCAGTATTGGCCTCGGTGCGATTGCCAAGGGCTATGCCGTGGACAGGGCAGCACAACTGTTTCGGCAAGCCGGATTTGACGCCTTCTCGATCAATGCCGGTGGCGATCTTTATGTCGCCGGTCGCAAGGGTGAACAGCTGTGGAAGGTCGGCATTCAGCACCCGCGCGAACACGACAGGCTGCTGGCCAATCTCCCGGCCAGCAATCTGGCGGTGGCTACCTCTGGTGATTATGAACGCTTCTTTATCCACAACGGACAGCGCTACAGTCATATCATCAATCCGCACACTGGCTACCCGGCTAACGGCTGTCAGAGCGTGACCATTATGGCCGAACGGGCTTTCTGGGCCGATGCGCTGGCTACGGCGGTGTTTGTGCTCGGGCCATCGAAAGGGCTGGCACTGGTAGAAAACATGAACGGCGTCGAAACCCTGATCGTGGATGATCAGGGCAAGGTGAGGATGTCATCCGGGTTCAGTCCAGAGGCGGGGCCTGACGCGGTGCAGACTCCCACGGTGGTTGCTGACTGAAGCGCTGTTGCAAAAATTCCACCAGCACCCGAACCCGAATCGACAAATGCCGGTGCGGAGGATACAGCAAGCTGATATCCAGCCGGGGTGGCCGATACTGCTCCAGCAAGGTGATCAGACGTCCTTCCTGAATATCCGACCCGACGATAAAGGTGGGCAAAAACGCAATGCCCAGCCCGGCCACAGCCGCATCACGCAGCACGTCGCCGTTGTTGGAGCACAGAACGCCGTTGACCCGCACCCGCTTTTCCTGCTCGTTTTCGTGGAATATCCAGTAATTGCCTGACGACAGATTGCCGTAGTGCAGGCAGGGCAAATCGGTGAGCTGGCGCAGTGCCTCTGGCCTGCCATAACGGCTGACGAACTCCGGTGACGCACACAACACCCGGTGCGCTTCAGTGATGGTGTGATCGATCAGTGCCGGGGATTCCTGTGGCGCGGCAATCCGCAACGTCAGGTCAAAGTTGTTGGAAACCGGATCAATCTTGTCGTCAGACAGAATCAGCTGCACCCGTATTTCAGGGTACTGACGCATGAATTCGATCATCGCCGGAGCCAGATGCCGGGTGCCGAACGACATCGGCGCGTTCAGGCGCAAATCCCCCACCGGCGCTTGCTGGCTGTACTGCACCAAATGCTCGGCTTCCCGGACGTCCGCCAGAATGCGCTCCACCACTTCGAGATAGGCCATGCCGGTATCCGTCAACGTCAGCCGCCGGGTGGTGCGACTGAACAGCGACACTGACAGGTAATCTTCAAGCCAGATCACCTGCTTGTTGACCTGTGCACGGGAACGCTGCAAGCCCCTGGCAGCCGCAGCAAAGCTCCCGGCTCGGGCTACGGTGGAGAAGGCGCGCATTGCTTCAAACTTGTCCATTTCACTTCAACTTATTGTCAACCAATACGAAACATAAAGACTCAATCAGAGCCAATTGTAAACCAGATGGCCGACTCGTATTGTTTGATGATCGCAGTGTTTGACAGCCCTGATTCAGGCAGCGCAAACACTGCCTACACTCAACGAACATCACTCTATCCCGGAACAGGAGCGCAGCATGGCCTATCGACTGAAATCCGCGACCAAAGACCTCGGTGGCTTTAATGTCAGCCGAATCCTCCCCAACGCCCGGAAACGCACGGTTGGCCCGTTCGTCTTCGTCGATCATATGGGGCCTGCTGTTTTTCCACCGGGCAAGGGCATAAATGTGCGTCCGCATCCGCACATTGGCCTGGCCACCATCAGTTATCTGATGGCAGGCAGCATGTTGCACCGTGACAGCCTGGGGTCGCGCCAGGAGATCTTTCCCGGCGATGTGAACTGGATGACCGCCGGTCGTGGCATCGTGCATTCCGAGCGCGAAACCATTGAGGTGCGAGCTGCGGAAAGCCACTTCGATGGCCTGCAATGCTGGGTCGCCCTGCCGGAAGACAAGGTCGATATCGATCCGAGCTTTATTCATGTGCCCAAAGCCCAGTTGCCGAACGTCTACCGCGAGAAAGTGATGATGCGACTGATCGCTGGCGAAGCCTACAACTGCACCTCACCGGTCAAGACCTACTCACCGATGTTCTATCTTGATGTGGTCAGCGAGGCCGGTGCAGATGTCGAACGCCCGTGCTCGATGTCGGAGACCGCTGTGTATGTGGCATCCGGTGCGGTGCAGATTGGCGATGAAGTCTTTGGCGCAGGCGATTTTGTGGTGCTGGAAGACGAAGAGCGCATCGTCACTACCGAAACGGGCCGCTACTTCCTGCTCGGTGGCATGCCATTGCCGAAACAGCCATTGCTGCGCTGGAACTTCCTCGCCTATTCAAGGAAAAAGCTGGAACAAGCCGAGGAGCGCTGGCGTCTGGGCCAGTTTCCGGTGATTCCGGGCGATGAAAACGAACACATTCCACTGCCTTCCTGATACGGTTCCGAATCGTTATCAACTGACAATCAAGGGAGTCGCCCGTGCTTGAGAACGCATTGATTTACCTCTGTGCCGCAGTGATCGCGGTGCCGGTGGCCAAACGTCTGGGCCTTGGTTCGGTATTGGGTTATCTGATTGCAGGTCTGTTGATTGGCCCCTATATGCTCAGTCTGGTGGGCGACCAGCAGGACGTCATGCACTTTGCCGAGTTCGGCGTGGTGATGATGCTGTTCCTGATCGGTCTGGAGCTGCAACCCTCGAAGCTGTGGCAATTGCGCAAGTCGATTCTGGGGCTGGGCGGTTCTCAGGTGGTGCTCACCGCCGTATTGATTGGCGCGGTGTTGATGCTGTTGACGGATTACAGCTGGCAGTCCAGCACCGCCGTCGCCCTGGCGTTGGCGTTGTCGTCCACAGCCATTGTGTTGCAGTCGCTGCAGGAGAAAGGTCTGCTCAAAACCCAGACCGGCCAGAATGCATTCTCGGTGTTGCTGTTTCAGGATATCGCCGTGATTCCGATTCTGGCCTTGCTGCCGCTGCTGGCAACCGGCACCGCCGGACAGGGTTCCGATGGCCACGGGCATTCCCTGATCGGGGATCTGGCAACCCATTGGCAAGTACTGATCACGCTGGCGGTGATCATTGGCATTGTGCTGGGAGGCCGCTTTATCGCCTCGCCGATTTTCCGCTTCGTTGCCGACAGTGGCATCAAGGAGATCTTCACTGCGCTGTCGCTGCTGATTGTGGTGGCGATTACGGTACTGATGACGGCGCTGGGACTGTCTCCGGCACTGGGCGCGTTTATCGCTGGCGTGGTATTGGCAGACAACGAATTCCGACTCGAACTGGAGCTGGATATCGAACCCTTCAAGGGCCTGCTGCTGGGGCTGTTTTTTATCACCGTCGGGGCCGGTATCAATATTCCACTGATCGCTGATGAGCCGGGCCTGATTCTGACCGGCGTCGTGGGTCTGATCGCCCTCAAGGCGCTGGTGTTGGCGGGGCTGGCGAAGGTATTCCGTTTTTCTCGCTATCAGGCCGGAATCTTCACCGTGGCACTGGCACAGGGCGGTGAGTTTGCCTTTGTCCTGCTGTCGATGAGCGGCACGCTGGGTATTATCTATACCAACCTGAACAATCTGGTGATCGCCGTGGTCGCCATTTCAATGTTTGTGTCGCCGTTGCTGCTAATGGCCTACGAACACTTCGCCAGCCAGTCCAGCCAAGCAACCGCTCCGGAAGCGGATGTGATTGAGCAGGAAGGTGACATCATCATCGCGGGCTACGGCCGTTTCGGCCAGCTGGTTGGGCGTTTGCTCACCTCACAAGGCCACAAGCTGACCATTCTGGATCACAGCCCCGGCCAGATCGAATTGCTGCGCCGTTTTGGCCACAAGGTGTTCTATGGCAATGCGGCCAAGGCAGAACTGCTGGAGGCTGCTGGAGCACACGATGCCCGGTTGCTGATCATTGCCGTGGACGAGGTAGACAAGTCGATGGATATCGTCAACGTCGCGCAGACGCACTTTCCACATTTGAAGCTGCTGGTACGCGCTATTGACCGCCCCCACGCCTACAAGCTGGCCCAGCACAAAGTGGCGGGACAACGCCGTGAAACCTTTGATGCGGCGATCAATCTGGGCGTTCAGGCGCTTACCGCGCTGGGCTACGACTCCCCGGCCGCCGAGCGAGCCGGAAAACTGTTTCTCGATCACGACGAAGCCTCTATTACGGCGCTGGCCGATGCCTGGGAAGATCAGACAACCTATCATCTGGCGATTCACCAGCATTTCGAAGAGTTGCAGCGGGTGCTGGAAGCCGATCAGCAACAGCCGAAAGAGACCACCGTCAACACCGTGGAAAAGGGCCAATAACTCAGTTGGTCAGCGCCACCAGACCTTCCCAACTGAGTTTTAGCCCGGTCAAAAACAGGAACCCGTAGCAGAGACGATAAAACCAGGTTTCATTGATGCGCGAGTGCAGGTACAGCCCCAGTTTGACACCAATGATCGCCAGGGGCACCAGCATCAAAGACGTGGTCAGGTTGCCAACCGGGAGCAATCCCAACAGCCCGTATGGCAGCAGCTTGATCAGATTAACGGTGGCGAAAAATACCACCGTCGTGCCGACGAACAGGGTTTTATCGAGCTTTTGCGGCAGCAGGTAAAAACTCACGGGCGGGCCACCCGCATGCACGCTGAAGCTGGTGAATCCCGCCATCATGCCCCAGAAGCCACCCCGTCCGATATCAGCAGATTTAGGCGCTGGCTCGGTACTGGAAAACTGCTGCTTGACCCAGTGACCACAAAACGCCAGCGTCACCAGACCAATCATCAGCTTCAGGTGATGATCACTCAGGTACTGAAACGTCAGTGCTCCTATGCCAATTCCCAACGCTGCAGCAGGCAGCAAAATCTGCAAGTTGCGTTTGTCAAAATGGCCACGAAAACCCCAAAGAGCAATCATGTCCATCACACACAGAATCGGCAGCATGATGGCCGCCGCCTGAGTCGGCGCGATCACCAGCGCCATCAAGGGAACGGCAACCAACCCCAGACCACCGCCAAAGCCCCCCTTGGAAATGCCAACAATCAACACCGCAGGAATGGCGGCCAGATAAAACAACGGGTCAGTAATCACAGCGGTGGGCTCCAGCAGGCAGGTTCTGACGATAAAGTCAGGGGCAAATTCAGAACGACCATAGTACAGGCGCTTATTGATTCTGTTGACTGGCGCTCATAACAATTCAGGCGGAAGCCGCTGATATCAGTGTTCTGTCGCGGGAACAGCGATCAGTTGGCTGAACTGCTGGCCAGCATGCCATCGACGGTGCCAAAACCGTCGCGACGCCAGCGACGCAGGATCGCCAGATCATCCGAGAAGGCCGGAGCCAATGGCGCCGACGGTAATTTTTCGACCGTTTCAGCCGCTGGCTTCAATTGGTGGGTACCGGATTCCACGCTGAGTTTGCGCAGACAGCCCGGTGCATAGCGATGTGAGTCGATGTTGTCCACAATCCACCACTCAGCCTGCAAACGCTCGTGAGTGATGTCCAGCAGCACATAGCCACGGTAGTAGAAATCGACGAAGTTGAGATGCGGCAGCACGGCTTCCAGTGATCCGGCGGCGATATCCGCACGGGTCTGGTTATCAATTCCGGGGGACGTCACCGCAGGCGTGACCAGCTCTACGCCCAGCGGCTTGCCGGTGTTATCGGCAAACGGATTGTCGTGCAATTCCAGCGCCCAGCTGGAGTGGATGTCACCGGTCAGGACCACCCAGTTTTGCAGTCCGGCTTCACGTACCGATTCGAACAGACGATGACGGGCAGCCGGATAACCATCCCACTGATCGTAGTTGAACGGCATGTCATTGGTGCCCAGTTGAGCCACCATCACCTGCTGTCCGGTGAGGTTCCAGGTAACACTGCTTTGCGCCGACGCATGAAAACACTGCTTCAGCCACTCTTCCTGCTGACTGCCCAGGATCGAACGGGATGCCTGATTCCGTTCTTCCAGAGTCTCTGCCTGAGCGTGACGACCGGCAAGACGTGTATCCAGCATGGTCAGGTCGACCAGATCACCAAACCGGAAGCTGCGGTAAATACCGCGTTCTGGCTGCGACGGCTCACGAATCGGCATCCATTCCAGATAGGCACGCACCGCACCACTGAGGCGTTCTTTCCACGATCCTTCGCCCTCTTCGTGGTTGTCAGCACCGCCTTTCCAGGCGTTGTTGGCCACTTCGTGATCGTCCCAGATCACCATAAACGGATGCTGTCGATGCACTTCCTGTAGATCCTTGTCACCCTTGTAACAGGCGTGACGCAGGCGGTAATCCTCCAGCGTCTGGGTCTCATGCAGCGGCGCGTTGGGACGCCCGGTGCGCAGACAATGGTCGATGTCAGCGTATTCGTAGATGTAGTCACCCAGATGCAGCACCACATCCAGATCCGCTCGCATGGCCAGTTCCTTATACACATTAAAGTGGCCGCGCGTGATGTTGGAGCAGGAAGTGTAGGCAATGCGCAGACGATCCACAGAACCTTCCGGCAACGTGCGGGTACGGCCAATGTCGGAGCGCTGGCCGGCTGCTTCAAAGACGTAGTAATAAGTTGTACCGGGCTGCAGTCCCTCGACGTCCACCTTGACGGTGAAATCACGGGAGGCGCTGGTAAAAAGCTGGCCATACTGAACCACATTCTGCATGGTCGGATCTGTCGCCACATACCATTGGCACGAAGCCGACAGTGTGCCTTCTGGCAGGGTCAGGCGGGTCCACAGAATGACGCGATCTGTCAGCGGGTCGCCACTGGCCACGCCATGACGGAACGGAAACGCTGATCCGTCCGAGCGTGTGGTCAGGCTTGATGCAAACAGCGTGGTGCTGGCGCTGTCGATCAGAAATTCCCGTCGAGTCAGTGGCATGATACGCGTGGCAGTATGGTGAAATCTGGCACAGATTAAGCCGCCAACGAATGACAGTCCGGTTGCTGCTAATTGAAGTTCCGGTTGCTGTTTGGTGTCAGATACATGACATGCGTCAATGGGGGTTCGCTCTGATGACTGCCGAACCACTCGCTGAACCATTTGGCGAATTTTCCTGCCCGCTCCAGGCTCCGCGTACCAGGCCATTACAGGACAATTGAAACCTGATCGATGCGTTCGACCGGCGTTTTACTCGTGTTGCCCTCGCTTTTCTCAAAAGCATCGACCATCCATTCTGAGCATCAATCCAGTGCAACAAAGAGTTACCGGGCTGTCGGTTGTGACGGTCACAGTCTGCTGTCAGTGTTGGTTTTCTTCTGGTTGCACATTGCACCTTTCGAAATACTCACTCAGGGTTGTAATAGTCAGACTATGAAACGCTTCCCCAACTCTCTCCGTATGCTGGCAGGGCTCGCTGGCGGATTACTCCTCAGCGGCTGTAGCTATCTGATTCACCAGCCACAGGAACAAACACTGGATCAACGCTTTGAATCCGTCGCCGATGCTGCGGCACCGATCCCGGCCCCCATGACCATTCGCTGGAATCAGCATGCGGTGCCCTATGTTCAGGCCGCCAATAACCAGGATCTCGCTTTTGGTGTCGGCATGGTTCACGCCCATTTGCGTCTGGGGCAAATGACCGTAATGAAGATGATCGCTCAGGGGCGAATCAGTGAACTGGCCGGGCCAGTGCCTCAGGTCGCCACCATTGATCATGCCCTGCGGATGATCAATCTGTGCGGTTCCGGTGAGAAGTCGCTGGCGGTCATGAGTGAACGAGGCCGTGAGTGGATTCATCATTTCACTCGTGGCATCAACTGGTACATCGAACGCATGGAAACCCCGACCAGTGAACACAAGGCGCTGAACATGGCGTTTGAGACCATGACGGAGCAGGACGTGATGTGCGTCGCGCGCCTGGTCTCCGCTGACCTGACCTGGGCGGTGTATTTCAAATTTCTCAAGCTGGCGGAACAGCCGGGATGGCAAGAGGCGTTTGATTATCTGGTCAACAAGCGTCTGACCGACAGCGCTACGGCAACGTCCAATACCGAATTGAACCCGTCTATCACACAGCCAGTAACACACCGCCCTCAAGCTGATGACGCCATCCAGGTACTGAGCCAACTGTTTATGCAGTTCTCCAAATCCGGCAGCAACTCGGTGGCGATTCATCGCTCCCGTTCAGCCACAGGCGCTGCCCTGATCGCCAACGACCCGCACGTTGGCCTGACATTGCCCAACTTCTGGCTGTTAATCGGGATGCAATCGCCCGAGATTCAAACCGTCGGCCTGACGATTCCGGGCGTTCCTGTGATTGGTGTGGGCCGCAACCCGAATATCGCCTGGGGCGGTACCAACATGCGCGCGATCAGCAGCCATTTGATCGACGTGTCGGAGCTGCCTGATGATCAAATCACTTCCCGAACCGAGACCATCAAACGCCGGGGCTGGTGGAGTACGGAACGCACGATCCGTGAAACCCGCTTTGGTCCGATCCTCACCGACCTGGCGTTGTTTGATCAGGACAAGTTGCCCTACACCGCTGCCCTCGACTGGGTGGGTCGTCAGGGTTCGGATGAGATCACCGCCTTTATGGACGTCAGCCGCGCAAGTAACTGGACTGAATTCCGGGAAGCGTTTGAACCCTATCAGGTCTCGGCCTTTAACATGCTGTACGCCGATCACGACGGCAACATCGGTATGCTGCCCGCCTATGGACAGCCGGTATTGAGCCAAACAGACAAGACACTGGATCTGGTCAAATCCACGCACAACCGCATTGTCGGCATCCGCAGCCCCATCGAACAGACCAATCCGTTTAATCCCGAACGGGGCTATATTGCTTCGGCCAATAACAAGCCGTTCTCCGATCCGGCTATTCCCTATGCATATTCGTTCTCAAACAACGAGCGCTTCGATCGTCTGACTGATCTGGCCGAATCCACACCAGCCGTGACGCTGAACGACCTGAAACAGTGGCAACGCGATACCTTCTCCCACGGCAGTAATGAAATCCGGCTGATTCTGCTTGAACGAGCGCCACTGGATGACGTCAATGACCATGAGTCGGTGTATCAGAACTTGCTTGATTGGGATGGCTATTATCGCTCCGACAGCCGCGGTGCGGTGGCATTTGAAGGCGTTATGGCAGCCGCCTGGGAGGCGTATCGCCTGCAATCCGAACGCTCAGCGCTGATGCAGGAATATCTAAAGAAGGACGAAAACTGGAAGCCGGTGATCAGGCAATGGCTGATTGCACTCCCGAAGGAAACCCTGGTGGACTCTCTCAATCAATGGATCAAGGTCGCTGCCAAAAACACTGACGAGAAAGCCGTTTGGGGCGATATTCAACGTCAGCCGCAGAACCCGGCGCTCGGCATGGTGCCGTATGTTGGCAGTCGATATCGCCTGAAGGACTATCCGGCGGAAGGCGGCAACGATACGCTGTTCAAGAGCGTACATGCGCTCGGGACAGACAAACAGGACTCCTATTACGGTTCCAGCGCACGTCACATCAGTGATCTGTCCTCTCTGGATGAAAACTACTTTGTGCTGCACGGCGGTCAGGACGGCTGGCTAAAATCTCCGAACATGAATGATCAGACCGCGCTGTGGCGAAGGGGTGAGTACATTCGAATGCCACTGAATCCTGAAGTGGTTCAGAAGGAATTCAATCGATTTGTGACTCAGTTAACACCGACCTATTAGAATTTTCGAACCATATGAACACCGATATATAACCAGGCAGTTAAAAGCCCGATATCTGAACACCGATATCGGGCCTGTTAATACCTCATATTTTATGGCGAGGGATGGATTATTCGGCGGTAAGACGCCGACTACTTGCGATCAAGTCCGCCCACACAAATCAGTTTGGTTTCCAGATAATCATCCATGCCATAGCGCGACCCTTCTCTCCCCTGTCCAGATTCTTTCATACCACCGAATGGAATAACTTCAGAACTGATGGCCGTTTCATTGACACCGACCATGCCATATTCCAATGCTTCTGAAACACGCCACATACGGTTCATATTTTCGGTATAGAAATAGGCTGCCAGACCAAATTCGGTATTGTTGGCGAGTTCGACGACCTCTTCTTCATTACCAAAACGGAATATAGGTGCCACCGGGCCAAAGATTTCTTCTCTAAATACCCGCATTGAAGGCACTGCATCGGCAATAATTGTTGGCTGGAAGAAGCATGGGCCGTTCTCTGAACGGGCACCACCAGTCACAACCCTGGCGCCTTGTTCGAGGGCATCCTGCACCTTGCTTTCGACCCCCAAAGCAGCCGCTTCGGTGATCAGAGGTCCGTGAGTCACGCCTTCCTCCAATCCATTGCCGATTGAGAATTTCTCCACCTCACTTTTCAGGCGCTCGATGAATTCGTCGTAGATGCCATCCTGAACAAATATACGGTTGGAGCAGATGCAGGTTTGACCAGAATTACGGTATTTGGCCGCCAAAGCCCCGGGAATTGCGATGTCGAGGTCGGCGTCGTCGAAGACAATCATCGGCGCATTACCGCCCAATTCCATGGACGTGCGTTTTATCGTACCTGCGCACTGCTCCATCAGCAGCTTGCCGACGCGAGTGGAACCGGTAAAAGTGATTTTTCGGACTTTGGGATTGGAGGTCAGTTCTGACCCGATAGCAGGGGCGTCCATTCCAGTAACAAGATTGATCACACCGGCAGGAATGCCAGCTTCTTCAGCCAGAACGGCTAATGCAAGCGCCGACAACGGGGTTTCTGCTGCAGGCTTGGCTACCACAACACACCCCGCTGCCAGCGCTGGCGCTAGTTTACGCGCT
Organism: Oceanospirillaceae bacterium; assembly: GCA_002723385.1. GTDB lineage: Bacteria > Pseudomonadota > Gammaproteobacteria > Pseudomonadales > Oceanobacteraceae > Oceanobacter. The sequence goes on from PBNY01000015.1 coordinate 11,249, forward strand.
AACATGGCACTTGGGAAGTTCCATGGCGTAATTGCGCCTACTATTCCGACAGGTTGTTTAATAACCAGGTTCCGTTTATCTGTCATCGGTGCCGGAATAATATCACCATAGACTCTTTTTCCTTCTTCGGCGAACCATTTGATATAAGAAGCCCCATATGCGACTTCTCCAATCGCTTCCGCAATGGGTTTTCCCTGTTCAACGGTCATTATTTGACCGAGTTCCTTGCGGTTATCCAGAATAGCCTGATACCAGCGTTCCAGACGATTACACCGGGTTCTTGCCGGTAATGCGGCCCATTCGGCCTGGACGGCTTCTGCGGCATCAATAGCGCGAGCTGTTTCAGCCGCCCCCATATCCGCTACCCGGGCTATAACTTCTCCGGTTGCCGGATTGGTCACATCAAACGTGTTACCGCTGTCTGCATCAACCCATTGACCATTGATATAGCCTTGCTGGCGAAAAAAGCGGCTGTTCTCAAATATAACGCTCATATGATGTCTCCAGACAGAATGAAATCGACTGGAATCCTATGATTTTTTGGGTGGCAAATACACCCGAAATTCCGGGTTATTACTTACTCATCCCGAACGAGCTATCCAGACGGCGTTTCCATATCGCAAGTCTATGGATCCATTTATGAGCACTTAAGACAATAAGATTGTTCACTTTCTGATCCGTTTCACAGAACCAATAATTAAATCAATACTGAGTGGGCTGTCATATTTCCCAAACCGGACTGTAACAAATTGTACATAGTCTGCGCGCGCCCGAGACAAGAATCATCATAAATCTGGAATTACTCAGGACACCCAAACATGTTCAAGACACTTTCTGCAGCGATCCTGCTGGCAGCCGCCAGCAGCGCGATGGCTGTGATCGACAACGGCAATTTCGAACAATGGAGTGGCACCACGCCAGACTCCTGGAGCACCATTGATAGTGGTATTAGCGTTGCTCCATCCAGCACGGTTTACAACGGTTCCCAGGCAGCTGCCATTACAGTCAACACCGGTAGCCAGTCATCCACCGACTTCCGTCAAAGCGTTGACGTCGTCAGCGGTACCACCTACGACTTCAGCGTTCAGGTTTATCACACTGAAGGCAACGTCAAGGCGCGTATGTATGTTGACGGATACCAGAACTATTCCAACAACACCCAGACCGATCAGTGGCAGCAATTGAGCTACAGCTACACCGCAAGCACAACCGGTTCAATCGAAGTCGGTCTGCGTTTCTACGATCAGAGTGGCTTCGATGGCTCTGAGGTGGTGTATATCGACGGCTTCGCGCCCGCCAATGACTCTACCAGCGACAACAACGGCGGCGGAAACACGGGCGGTTCAACTGGCGGATCGTGCGTTGCAACCCAGGTTAACCTGACCACTGACAACTATGGCACTGAAACCAGCTGGACCATCACTAACGGCTCAGGCACCGAAGTCGCCAGCGGAAATGGCTACAGCAGCAACCAGACAGTCAGCGAAGACTTGTGCCTGGATGCTGACACCTACACCTTTACCATCAATGACAGCTACGGCGACGGCATCTGCTGCAGCTATGGCAATGGCTCCTACAGCGTTCTGGTCGATGGTGTTGAAGTGGCTTCCGGTGGCCAGTTCACTTCCAGTGAAGCAACCGACTTCACCGTTGCTGACAACTCTGGTGGTTCGACCGGAGGCGGCTCAACGGGAGGCGGTACGGGCGGAAGTTGCGCAGCAACGGCTGGCGTACTGTCCCTGACCACGGATAACTACGGCTCGGAAACCAGCTGGAGCATCACCAACAGCTCTGGCACGGAAGTCGCCAGCGGCAATGGCTATGGCAATAACCAGAGCTATTCTGAAGACGTTTGTCTGGACGACGACAGCTACACCTTCACCATCTCAGATTCCTACGGCGACGGTATTTGCTGCAGCCATGGCAACGGCTCCTACAGCCTGGCCATCGACGGAAGCGTGGTTGCAAGCGGAGCCAGCTTTAGCAGCAACGATGCAACTGATTTCACCGTGGGTGCCGGAAACGGTGGCAACACGGGGGGTGGCACTGGCGGTACTGATCTGACTGGCTACTACGCCAGCGCCAACGGCCTGACCGGCTACACACTGAAATCCGAACTGCACAACATCATTGATGGCCACAACACTCGCGGCTACAGCGCTCTGTGGACGTTCTATGACGCCAATTCTCGCGACGTATACTTCGAGAACGATGGCACAATTCTGGATATCTACTCAGAAAATCCAAACGGTACTGATCCTTACAGCTACACCAGCACCAGCGATCAATGTGGCAGCTACAGCGGCGAAGGCTCCTGCTACAACCGTGAGCATTCCTTCCCTCGCAGCTGGTTCGGTGGCAGCGTAGAGCCAATGAACTCGGACGTTCACCACATCTTTGCAACCGACGGTTACGTAAACGGTCGTCGCAGCAGCTACCCATACGGGGAAGTAGGCTCTGCAACCTACACTTCCCAGAACGGCTCCAAAGTGGGTTCTGCCGCCAGCGGCCTGGGCTATTCCGGTACCGTCTTTGAGCCAATCGATGAGTTCAAGGGCGACCTGGCCCGTGCCTACTTCTATATGGCAACACGTTATGAGGATGTGATCGCAAATTGGGAAAGCAACAGCTCCTACAGCAATGCCGTTCTGAACGGTTCGTCCAGTCAGGTTTTTGAAGCCTGGTTCCTGAACATGCTGTTGAGCTGGCATGCCAACGATCCGGTTAGCCAGAAAGAAATCAATCGCAACGAAGCGGCTTACACCTATCAAGGCAACCGCAACCCCTTCGTCGATCATCCAGAACTGGTCAACAGTATCTGGGGTAACTGATCTGCCTGTATGCAGCCGGTTTTACCGGCTGCATTTTCTTACAGTTATTCTGAATACCTGAGCAAGACTCAGAGTTACGAATTCACTCCCAATCCAATGTTACATTTAGATGTCATTTTAGAGACAATTCATTGGTTTCATTAATCCAACCAATGACTGAAAAATGACATCCATTGAAATCTTTTCTGCCTCCAATGAGCCCAAGTCACAGAGCTTTTTCACCACTTTCAGTCAGTCTGGTCTGCCACTTAGCCACTCACTGGAATCCATCATTCGCGATGCGACGCCTTCAACTGTCGCCATCACCCGGCAAGATCACCATATTCTGAAACTGATCAAACCTCGTAGCTGGCACGAATACTTCAAGATGTTTTGGGGACACAGCCGCTACCACAAGGAGATTCAGGGCAATTATTTGCTCAGGAAGATTGGCCTGCAGGTGCCCGAAATCTATGAAACCGGTATCGGCTCACCGGCAACCCAATATGAATATCTGGGCTTCTACATTATGGAGAACCTGCAGAAACGCGGCTTCGATACCTTGCTCAGCCGCCTTGAAAGTGGCAGCCTCACCCCGGAAAAACGAAATCAGCTGTTCGGTGACATGCTAGCCGGGCTACAACGAATGAAGCACCACAGGATCGTATTTACCGACTTTCATCTTGAGAACGTGATGGTCAACGACAATGACGAATTGGTGTGGATTGATACCGGGGTTACTCGCTATCACTGGTACAGCAAGCCGCTGTTCCGTAAAAAGCTGAAGCGATCCATCAAGCGATTACTGTCGTATCACGGCGGCGATTTCTTCAATGCACAGGAACAACAGGCGCTGCTCACATTCGTCGAGAAGCCATGAGTACCGATTCAATCGAATCAGAAGCTGTCGTTGAAGTCACTACTGAATAGAGAGGGAAAGAGGAAGAGAAAGGAGAAGAAAAAATCAATGAATGAAACAGAGCAGCGTGAACGCTGCTCTGCAACAAGACTACTTCACCACACGTAACGAAGGACGACCAGAGTTCTTTCTGGAACTGTCCGACGCAGGTTTTTTCGTCTCAGCAGGCTTGGGACCCGGTGGAGGCGGAGTGTCTTCCGGTCCGGGAATCCCCGGCTCATTACCAAAGAACATCGCTTCACCATTTTCCTTGGTGTAAATTCCCATGATGGCCATCGCAGGCACATAAATAGACATGGGAACACCACCAAACCGGGCAGTGAATGACAACCCGGCATCTTCAATCACCAGACCATGCACAGCCGAAGGAGAAATGTTCAACACAATTCGCCCTTCCTTGACGAAATCGTCCGGAACAGCGACGCCCGGCATACTGGCATCCACCATCACATAGGGGATGCAGTCGTTATCGAGAATCCACTCGTGCAGGGCCCGAACCAGATACGGTCTGCTAGGGGTCATGCCAATCTCCTTGAATCGGTTATCAGTCTCTCATTTCGCGTTCAGCTTCCGACAAACTTGCACGGAAGGAATCGCGATCAAACAGACGCTCCATGTAATCCAGCAACGGCTTGCACTGACGCTCAGGCAGTTCAATGCCCAGAGCTGGCAGACGCCACAAAATTGGAGCAACGCAGCAATCTACAATTGAGAAGTCTTCACTCATGAAGTAAGGCATCTCAGAGAAAATTGGCGCAATGATCACCAGACTTTCCGTCAACTCTTTGCGAGCCGCGGCTGCAGCCGCATCATCACCATACTGAATCGCCTTGATCAGGTGATTCCAGTCGCGCTCGATACGCTTGATCCACAGACGGCTTTCCGCACGCGCCACAGGGTAAACAGGCAGCAGCGGTGGATGAGGAAAACGCTCATCCAGATACTCCATCATGATGTTCGGGTCTTCGTACAGGGTCAGTTCACGGTCAACCAGAGTTGGCAGTGAGTTGTACGGATTCAGGGAAGTTACGTCTTCCGGGAGGTTGTCAGGATCCACATCGTGAATCTCAACAGAAACCCCCTTTTCAGCCAGAACAATACGAACGCGATGGCTCAGATGATCGGCGGGGTCAGAATAGAAAGTCATGGTAGAGCGTTTGGCAACAACTCCCATAGTTTCCTCACTTACTTAAAATGCGGTGTCTAAAAACAAGAATAGCCCGACCGCATTTGCGGCCAGGCTGAGTCTCAACTGAAGCAGGTAGCGCTTATTTGATATCGCGCCAGTATTCCTTGTTCAGCATATAGACAGGAATGAAGAAGATCGCCAGGAACAACAGTACCCACCAGCCCAGACGCTCACGCTCAACAGCGATTGGCTCAGCTACGTAGACCATGAAGTTCACCAGATCATAGACCAGCTTGTCGTACTCTTCAGGAGACAGGGAACCCTGCTCTTCCAGGTACAGAACGCCTTCGTGTTCTTCGGTGATTTCCTGACCAGTCAGGGTGTCAAAACCAACGGCTACCGGAGCGGTACCCTTCAGCTGACGACCTTGCAGGTCAGCCAGAACATGCGGCATACCAACGTCTTTGAAAACAACGTTGTTTACGCCCCAAGGACGGCTTGGATCTTCGTAGAAGCTGCGCAGATAGGTATACAACCAGTCTGGACGGCGAACACGTGCAACCAGAGTCAGATCTGGAGGCGTTGCGCCGAACCACTTCTTGGAATCTTCAGTTTGCATCGCGATGGTGGCCAGAGCACCGAACTTTTTGTCAGTATCAAAGACCAGGTTGTCCATCATCAGCTCTTCTGGAATATCCAGATCGCGTGCGATGCGGTTATAACGGGCGTGCTCCAGAGAGTGACAACCCATACAGTAGTTCATGTAGGTCTGGGCACCGCGCTGCAGGGAAGCAGTATCGTGCAAATCCGTGCGGTGCTCATCCAGATGAATGTTACCGCCACCAGCGGCCATGGCGACTGCCGGGATAATAGCAGCAATCAGTGCAAACAACTTTTTCATTAGTGGCCCCCTGTTACGCGTTCTGGTACTGGCTTAGTTTTTTCCATTGCACTGTAGAAAGGCATCAGCAGGAAGAAGCCAAAGTAAATGACGGAACCGATACGAGCCAGCAGAGTATTCAGTTCAGTTGCAGGCTGAGTACCCAGCCAGGTCAGCAGTACGAATGCTACGGCGAACACAACAATGAAGATCTTGCTGATCCAGCCTTTGTAGCGCCAGCTGCGTACCGGGCTGCGATCCAGCCAAGGCAGTACGAACAGAACAGCAATGGCAGCACCCATCGCAGCAACACCCAGCAGCTTGTCAGGGACCGCACGCAGGATGGCGTAGAAGGCACCGAAGTACCAAACCGGAGCAATGTGTTCAGGAGTCTTCAGACCGTTGGCAGGTTCGAAGTTGGCGTATTCCAACATGAAGCCGTTACCTTCAGGGAAGAAGAACATCACAGTACAGAACACCATCAGGAACACAACGATACCAACCAGGTCATGAACACTGTAGTAAGGGTGGAACGGAACACCGTCCAGTGGGCGACCTTTTTCGTCTTTGTGCTTCTTGATATCA